>JBJXGA010000042.1:0-12873 GCA_046152955.1 Planctomycetales bacterium
GGCCAACGCCGGGTATGACCGCGAAGGGCCCAATCCGCACCAGTCCCGCTCGGCGGTCATTGCCAGGAACGGAATGGTCGCGACCAGTCAGCCGCTCGCGGCCCAGGCGGGACTCGATGTCCTGAAAGCCGGGGGGAACGCGGCCGATGCGGCGATTGCTGCCAATGCCGTCATTGGTCTGACGGAACCGATGAGTTGCGGCATCGGTGGCGACCTGTTCGTCATCTATTGGGACGCCGCGAGTCGCAAGTTGTATGGCCTCAACGCCAGTGGCCGCAGCCCGCACAAACTGTCGCGCGACGTTTTCCGCGATAAGGAACTGACCGAAATCCCGCAAACGGGGCCACTGAGCTGGTCGGTGCCGGGGTGCGTGGATGGCTGGGACCAACTCCGGCGGCGATTTGGCAGTCGCCCCCTGTCCGAACTGTTGCGTCCGGCGATTCGCTACGCCGAAGAAGGTTTCCCGGTCAGCGAGTTGATCGCTCGATCGTGGCAGGGGGGAGCCGCCCGACTGGAGAGCTGGCCCGATTCGGCGCGGACGTTTCTTCCGGGAGGGCGCGCGCCGGAGATCGGCGAGCTGTTTGCCAATCCGGATCTGGCGCGAACATACAAACTGCTGGCAGAGCAGGGGCCGGACGCCTTCTACCGGGGGGATATCGCCCGCAAGATCGTCGCTTTCAGCGAGCAAAACGGCGGGTACTTTTCCATGCGCGACTTCGAGGAGCATCATGCCGACTGGGTCGAACCGGTTTCAACCAATTATCGCGGGCACGAAGTCTGGGAACTCCCTCCCAACGGCCAGGGGATCGCCGTTCTGGAGATGCTCAATATTCTGGAAGCGTATGACCTGCGGAGCATGGGCCCTATGCATCCGGACTATCTGCACCTGTTGATCGAAGCCAAAAAGCTGGCCTTCGCCGACCGTGCCCGATTCTACGCCGATCCCGCCTTTGCCTCTCCCCCGGTCGATGATCTGATCTCCAAGAACTATGCGGCGCAGCAGCGGCGGCGGATCGATCCGGACCGGGCGGCGATCGATGTCCCGCCGGGAGACCCGCGATTGTCGCATGGCGATACGATCTACCTCACGGTGGTCGATAAAGATCGCAACTGTTGTTCGTTCATCCAGAGCCTGTACATCGGATTCGGTTCGCAGGTGGTTCCCGGCGACGTCGGGTTTCCCCTCCAGAATCGGGGGATGTCGTTCTCCTTGGACGACGAACATCCCAACCGCCTGGAGCCGCACAAACGCCCGTTTCACACGATCATTCCCGGATTTGTCACCAAGGACGATCAGCCGTGGCTGTCGTTCGGCGTGATGGGGGGAGACATGCAGCCGCAGGGGCACGTGCAGGTGCTGGTCAACATGATTGATTTTGGCATGAACGTTCAGGAAGCGGGGGACGCCGCCCGCGTGCAGCACTTTGGCTCCGCCACCCCGACCGGCAAGCCGATGGCAGCGCAGGGGGGAACGGTTGGCGTGGAATCGGGGATCCCCGATGCGACGCTGGAGGCGCTCCGCAAGAAGCGGCATCAGGTGTCCCGCGAAGTCGGCTCGTTCGGCGGCTACCAGGCGATCCTGATCGACCACAAATACGGCGTTCTCCGGGGGGGGAGCGATCCCCGAAAAGACGGTTGCGCCGTCGGCTATTGACTCTCCCCGTCGAACAGCGCGATGCAGGCGGTGAAGCCATGCATATAGTTGCGGCCGCCGATCGGGCCCAATTCCCCTTGCGCAAAGAATCCCGCCACCGGAATCGGGCCGCACAGTTCGCTGAGCACCCCGGCGTCATGATGCGGCTTGGGAAACATCCGGGTGCCCCGTCCATTGCAGGTGAACAGCAGCGCTCCTCCAGGAGGGGATTGACGGGAGGCCATCTGGTCCGAGACGAGGTGCCGCAGGTCTTCGTCGGCCGTCGCCGCATCGCGCACATGGAACTGCACCGTCTGCCCGACACGGACGAGGTTTCCCAAGGCAATCGCCCCCGACTCGCGATCGGCCCCCAGGACGTTGGCGATCAGGAAGTCCCCGCGCGCAAACGCCGGTTTGTACTCGTCGATGACCATCCCCAGGTGCAATCCCTGACGAATCAGCCGCCGGTCCTCTTCGGGAAGCGCCGCATACGTTTCTTCAAGCCGCGCCAGCGCGGGACGCCCCCCCAGTTCCAGCACGACGTTGGCCTCCGCCTTGGTGACGAGAAACGTCGAACCAATCGGCCGGCACCCCTGCGAGACGATCGACTCGATGCGCGGCCCGCCGCGGACCGTCACGCCGATCGCTCCCGACTGGAGCTGGCGACCGTTCCATCCCAGCTTGTATTCCCCTGGACCGGTCCCGCCACTCGACATTCCCCCCAGGAGCGGCACGCCGGGAAATTCGTCGGCCATCCGGTCACGAAACGCGTCCATGGCACAGGAAAAGGGATCGGCCAGGAGGAATACGGCGTTCACCTGCGACGGGTCGGCGGCCGGCTCGGGAAATCCGCTGCACACCGGTCCGTCGGGGGTCCGCTCAAACTGGACGTGAAACGAATCCAGTTCCGCTCCCGGCAGCACGGCGCTCCACAGACTGAGCGCCGGCGCCTGTTCGATTTCGCGATCCCCGGCGACGATCGATTCGGCGGTGCACGCCAGGGTATGCCGGCTTCGCGTGAGGCGGGCAGCCTCGGCGACAATCCGGGCGAATTGTTCGTCATGCGAACGGGACACGAACAGCAACGTCAGATCGGGAGCCGCCCCCCCCAATTGCTCGGCTGTTTCGCGACACACCGCGTCCAGCGCCTGGTCCGACTCGATCGTTTGTGAACACGCCGCCGCGATTGGCATGCTGACCTTCCCTGCCTGATGGAATTCCACGGATCGGCTCGACACGGCCAAATCGCCCGGTGACAGTATCCGCCCCGTGGGCGGCGCGTGCAAGCATGCCGCGAATTTGTCAAATTCAGGGGCGTTGGATTGCACGTCGCCCCGGCAGTCAACACAATGCGCCACCCGGCGGCTCAAACCGTCGACTCTGTGTGTTGGATCTGGCGACTTGCGGACGACCCCATGAATTTTGAACTCGGATTTACATTGGCCGTACTGGCGGCGGTCATGGTGGCGCTGATGCAGGATGCGATTGGCGCCGAGATCGTCATGCTGACCGGCATGACGGTGCTGGTTCTGGCGGGGATCCTCCCCATGAAGGACGCACTGTCGGGATTTTCCAATTCCAGTGTGATCACCATCGCCGCCCTGTATGTGGTGGGGACCGGACTGCGCTCGACCGGCGCTTTGGAGTCGATCAGCGCCCGATTGTTCGGCAAACCGCAGCCGGGGGCGCCCTTCATCCGTTTTCTGGCCCCCATCGCCGGGCTCTCGGCCTTCATGAATAACACTCCGCTGGTGGCTTTTTTCCTCCCAATTTTCATTCAGCTTTCCAAGCGGCTGCGAATATCCCCATCGCGTCTGCTGATTCCGCTTTCCTATTCCGCCATCCTGGGTGGGGTCTGCACGCTGATCGGGACCAGCACCAATCTCACGGTGGATGGAGTCCTGCGGCAGCTTCCGTCAGAGCAGGGGGGCGGGGCGATGTCGATGTTCGAGCTCTCGCCGGTCGGTGTTCCGATCGCCCTGATGGGGCTGGTCTACCTGGTGACGGTGGGGACCAGGCTGCTGCCGAATCGTCAGGATCTGATGGAGTATATCGAAACGCATCCCCGCGAATACGCGCTGGAACTGGTCGTGCAGGCCAATTGCCCGCTGGCCGGGCAGACCGTCCGGACGGCGGGACTTCGCGATCTCCCTGGACTGTACCTGTTCCGCATCGAACGCCGCGCCGAAACGCTCACGCCGGTCGGCCCCGAAGAGCGGTTGCAGGTGGGGGACATTCTCAGTTTCTCCGGAGTGGCGGCGACCGTGGTCGACTTGCAGAAGATTCGCGGCCTGACCCCCGTCGAGCATCGCTCGGTCGATTCCATGCAGTTCCTTTCCTCCGCCACTGGCGACCAGCCCCTGACGTCGCTGGATGCCATGGAGGGGCTGCCTGCAGAAGTTCCCGCCGTTCCAACGGCGGCCCCTCGAACCGGAAGGCAGTTGTGCGAAGTCGTGATCTCGTCAACCTCCCCGCTGCGCGACCAGAGCATCAAAGACGCCGATTTTCGGACGAAGTACAACGCGGCGATCATCGCCGTGCATCGCAGCGGCGAAAAGCTGCAACAGAAGATCGGCCAGATCGTGCTCCGCGCCGGCGACACACTGCTGATCGACGCCGATGAGGATTTCGTCCGTCGCTGGCGGCATTCTCCCGATTTCATTCTCGTCTCCGGCGTCGAGGACAGCGCGCCGGTGCTCCACGAGCGATCGTGGGTGGCGCTGATCATTTTCGCCTGCGTCGTGCTGGGGATGTCTTTGGCATCGGACAGCGCCAAGATCAATCCCACGATCGTCGCCCTGGCGGGGGGGGCCCTGATGGTGCTGACCCGCTGCGTCCGTAGCCAGGAGGCGAACCGGTCGATCGATCTGTCAGTCCTGCTGTTGGTCGCGGCGTCGATTGGCATGGGCAAGGCGATGGAAGCCAGCGGAGCGGCGCACTGGCTGGCGGAAGAACTGCTGGCCCTCTGCCACGGCTCCAGTCCGGTCGTCGTGATGGCGGTGATCTATGTCCTCACCGTCGTCCTTTCGGAGTTGCTCAACAACAATGCCTGCGCGGCGCTCATGGCCACGCTGGCGATCGAGGCGGCGGTGCAACAGGGGGTCAACGCCCGACCGATGCTGATCGCGGTCGCCATCGCCTCGTCCTGCGCGTTCGCCACGCCGATCGGCTACCAGACCAACCTGATGGTGCTCAACCCCGGCGGGTATCGATTCGCCGACTACGTCAAGGTGGGCTTGCCCCTCAATTTCCTGTGCGGCTTCGTCGCCGTCGTGATCATTCCCCTGGTGTGGAAGTTCTAGGCGGCCCCACACAGTCCAGCGGGCGAGAGATCTCCCTCAGGGGGTGTAGTCGCTGTCCGAAGCGACTTGCAGGCAAAACCGGGCGATTAGCGACGCGGCGTGTTCCAGATCGGACAGGGAAACCACCTCCACGGGACTGTGCATGTACCGATTGGGAATCGCCACGATTGCGGTGGCCATTCCCCCTCGGCTGATCTGCATCACATTGGCGTCGTTGCTCGAGGCCCGCGAGAGTCCGCCGACCTGCGCAGGGATGTCATGCTGTTTGGCCAGTTCCACCAACCGGGCATGAATCACCGGATTGATGTTGGGGCCGCGGTAAAGCATCGGGCCGGCCCCCAGGTTCACCTCGCCGTACTGCTTGGTGTCGAGCGTGGGACAATCGGTGGCGTGCGTCACGTCGACGGCAATGCCCAAAGCGGCGTCGATGGTGAACGCGCTGGTCTGAGCCCCCCGCAGGCCAATCTCTTCCTGCACGGTGGAGACGGCGAAGACCGCCGCCTGCGGCCGCTCCCGCGCCACTTGCTGCAACGCCGTCATCACGACCCAGGCTCCGACTTTGTTGTCCATGCCGGGGGCCGCCGCCAGATTGTTGCGCAGCCGCCGGAATCCCAATTCAAACGTCACCGGATCCCCGACCGCCACGATCTGCCGCGCTTCGTCCCGATCCTTGACCCCAATGTCGATCCACAGATCCTTAATCTCCGGCACTTTCTTCCGATCGTCGGGGGAGAGGAGGTGGATCGCCTTGCGGGCGATGACCCCCGGCACGGCCCCGTTGCTCCCCCACACCACCAGGTTCTGACCGATGAGCATCTGCACATCCCAGCCCCCGATCGAGTCGACCCATAGGAAGCCCCGTTCGTCGATGTGCTTGACCATCAGGCCGATCTGATCGCAATGCCCGGCCAGCATGATCCGGGGGGAGCCGGTCGGGTTGACGCTGGCAATCACGTTGCCGTGCCAGTCAGTCTTCACCTCGTCGGCAAACGCGCCGACAAAATTCCGGACGATTCCCTGCACCGGTTGCTCGTAACCGGAGGGACTGGGAGACGTCAGCAGGTCTCGGAGGAACTCTAGCGCGCGATCTTCCATGGGAGTTGGGGCGTAGCGATCTGTGGAATGGGGATCATTTCGGCACGGACGCCCGATTATAGCCCCTCTCGCCGGAACGCCAAGGACGCGCGAAAACCCCCTTCCGTCCGATGCATGTTCCCCGGCTCAGATTTGTGAAATCTGCGAAGGGAAGCCGGAATTTGTTTGACGATTCGAGTGCGGGCCGTTACAGTCTCGGAAAGCTGGGGTCGCGGCAAGGGAGGCGATGTCGATCTCCGATGCGTGACGCCCCCAACCACAGGGATGGACTCCGATGGTCTTAATTGACGAGGCCAGGCGGTATTTTCGTGCGAGGCGACAGGGTGACTCGGAAACCTCCGGGTCTGTGATTTGGTCAGCCTGTTCTTGCCCCGTGCGCTCAAGTCGCGGAGTGTTCGTCTCTCGAACTCCGTTTCCGGGTCGTTGCTTCTGTGGGAATTGGAGTGGATGGAACGCGCGTGGCACATGGTCGTGCCGCCGCTTATGAACCGGACGCCGGCGTCCGAACAAGGAGGATGACGATGAAACTGGACACCCTGCCCGATGATTCCGTGTCCCTGATCGACGAAGTGGAGCGGCTGGTCCGACTCCGTACCGGAGGGCTGATCCGCGAACTGCGGATTGAAGGGCACTCGGGCGAAATCGTTCTGCACGGACGTGCGATCAGCTACTACGCCAAACAACTGGCGACGCATGCCGCGCTGGACGCCTGCGAACACGTCACGCTCACCAACGACATCGAGGTCGATTGACACAGAGCAGCTGCCGGGGGCGGATCGGGTCTAGATTTCGGCAATTCGAGCACCGGTGGCAATCGACGGATCAAATGCAACCGCGCTGCATCAAGCCGCGATGGGTTCAGACGTGATCCACTAACCTGCGATGATGACAGACGTAAAGAAACCGGCCCGAAAGGCTTGTTGTTTCTCCCTCCCCCCTTGCGGGCGGAGAGCCGGGGTGGGGGGGCTCCCGCCGAACCGCCAATGTGCTTTCGAGAAAGGCGAAACCCGCCGTTGGGAGCCCACAATCCAAGTTTCCCGGAAGGAGGAGAAAACCCGGCGAACAATCCAGCGGCGGTCCAACCCGCCCGCGCGCCGCTTGTTGGCAAGTGTCACGGCAATTGGTATGGTGTCCATCCAGTCAATATGAAGGAAAGTCAGTCTGCTTCGGGAGTTTCGTCGTGGAAACCAACGCCGAGTTTTGCCGTCGGATGGAATGGGTCGAAGGGGACGTCCTGTGCGGCGGGGACGACGTTCCGGCAGATCACCCCAAATTCGTACGGCTCACCGCCATCGGAGAATCGCAGGTTCTGGGACGCCCCCTGGCCACGAATTGTACCGAAGGGTCGGAAATCCTCCTGGAACTCCTCCCCTGGACCTGGCGAAGGCTGAGCGGAACCGAGTGGCAGAGCCTCGTAGACACCCAGGCGCGCTGAGGCTTTCTCCAAAATCTCAAGCTGGCGGCAAAAGGCAAAAGGGGAGTTGGCTGAAGCTGGCTGAGCCCGCGGTGCGTGGCCGTTGGGCGGCCATCATTATTGGAGCAAGCGGCTGAGTTCTTCGTGGATTCCTGTTCCGTTCGTGCAGAGCAGGTCGGGGATTTCGATGTCCAGGGGGGCGCCGCTCATGCGCGTGACGCGGGCGCCGGCTTCGGTGGCGATCAGGGCGCCGGCGGCCATGTCCCAGGGGCGGAGATTGGCCGACCAGTAGCCGTCCAGACGGCCCGCCGCGACGTAGGCCAGATTCAGTGCCGACGATCCCGAACGATGCACCGTTTGGGCGTGCGGCAGGACATTCAGGAAGCGCTGTATCGCCACGCTCTCGGTTTTCACTCCCGGCGGAAAGCTGGCGATGACCATCGCCTGATCCAGTCGGCCGAAGCGGCTGGCGCGGATCGGTCGGCCGTTGAGAGTCGCCCCGCCGCCGCGCGTGGCGGCAAACAACTCGTCGCGCGTTGGGTCGTAAATCACGCCGACCAGCAATTCTCCCTTTTGCTCCAGCCCAATCGACACGCAGTAGTAAGGGAACCGATGGACGTAGTTCGACGTTCCATCCAGCGGGTCAATCACCCAGCGACATCCGGAATCCCCCGCGGCGCGCAGCAGTCCTTCTTCCCCCAGGAAGCCATGTTCGGGAAATTCCCCGTGGAGCAGATTGTAGATCGCCGTCTGCGAGGCGACATCCGCTTCCGTCACCAAGTCCGCCGGTCCCTTTTCGCTGAACGTGAATTTCTCGGACCAGTCGCGGAGGAGCTGTCCCCCCGCCCTGGCGGCCCTCTCGGCGGCATTCAGAAAATCCGTAACGGACACGGGCGGGAAACTCCTGGGAGTCTTGAGGGATGAGTCTTGAGGCTTGAGGTTACAGGCTGCGGGGGGCGGGGGATAGGCTGCGGGGGGGAGGGTCGCCGCTCAGTTTCTCTTTTTGCATTTCTCATTTTTTGATCTGAATTCTCGTTTCTTCAAAACCACGGCCGACCACCACCAGCACACCGCTCCAGCAAATTGTCCGTGGCCTTCATCCTTCATCCTTCATCCTTTTCCCCCAACCCCCAGCGCCTAACCCCTAGCCCCTCTTTCCTTCCATCGGCCAGTTTCCGCGACTCTTCCCGCTCCCTGGGCGCAAATACTCCTGGTAGACTGTGGGGAGCAATAGGGCAATTTACGGAAACTTTACAAACTTTTCGGTCGTTGGTGCGTCTTATCTGTATGTACCTTTGACCGGAGAGTGTCCGTCCACGCGGAACCGACATTGGGTGACTCCAGCAGTCAACTCGAATTCAGGAACTTGCCATGCGATCGATGCGGATCTGCTTGCTGCCACTTGTGTTATGTAGTTGTAGTTCCATTGGATTCGCGTCGGCGCAGGAGTCGGCTTCCGGGATTCGCGTCGATTTGACCTCGCTGCCGCGGATTCCCGCTGAAATCCACGAGGCGTTACAGGGGCGGGAATTTGCCGAAGCGGTCAAGCTGATCGACGCGGCGGTCGCCGGAAAGAAAGTCGCCGCCGCCGATTACCTGGTGTATCTGAAGGGAACGGCCCAGATCCACGCCGGCGAACTGGATGCCGCCTTGGACACGTTCGCGGCCCTCGAAAAGGAGTTTCCCAAGAGCGACTGGGTGTCGCGGGCCCGGTTTGGTCGGGCCGCGGCACTCTCCAAACAGCGGAACTACCAGGCCGCAGCGGCGATCTACAAGGCCGAGGCGCAGCGGCTCCTTTCCAGCAGCCGCAAGGACGAACTGACCGGCATCTACCTCGAATTCGCCGACCGTTATTTCGAAGGGGAGCCGGCCCAGGGGCCGTCAGCCAGGAAACAGCCCGATTACAACCAGGCCCTCGTTTTCTACACGCAGGCACTGCAACTGCGGCCCAGCGTCGCACTGCGGCACAAGGTCGAATTGCGGAGTGCCCGCTGCCATCAGGAATTGAACCAGTTGCCTCAGGCGATAGAAGCGTATCGCAATTACCTCAAACAGTGGGCCGACAAGCGGACGCTCGCCGCCGAGCGGCTGGCGGCCCCCCTCGACGCTGAGGCGCAGTTCCAGTTGGGCCGCGCGCAACTGGCCGCCGGTCAGCCGGCCGAAGCCCGCAAGACCTGGCAAGACTTTTTGACGAGTGACGCAGCCAAGGAAGCGGGGGGCCAACTGATCGCCGAGGCGACGTACAGGATGGCACATACATACGGCGTGCCGCAACCGGCGACCGTCGGCGACCTGGAACTGGGGGTGGCCGCGCTCGAGAAGTTTGTCAAAGCGTTTCCCAAGCACGAGTTGGCCCCACAGGCGGAATTCGAGATGGCGCAGAGCTACGCCCATCACGGGCGCTTCGAGCCGGTGGTCGGCACGCTCAGAAAACTGATCGACAATCCCGCCTACGCGAAGGCGCCGCAGGTTCCCGCGGCCTGGAACCTGCTGGGGCAATCGTTCGCTTCGCAGAAGAAGTTCACCGAAGCGATCGCTGCGTGGCGTGAATTCCTGGAAAAATACGCCTCGGACCCGAGTTGGAGCAACGTCCAGCGGGTGATCATCGACACCGAGTACGCGGTGGCCGACGAGCTCCGGACGCAGGAGAACTACGACGCGGCCCGCAAGGGGTGGGAGACGTTCCTCAACAAGTATCCGCTCGACGGCCGGGCGCCGCAAATCCTGCTGCTGTTCGGACAGATGCAGTTCGACGCCGCGATGAGGCTGCTGCCGCCGTTGGAAGGCAAGCGCCCCGCCGAAGGGGTCAAACCCGATCCCGAGGGGGCCAAAAAACTGTTCCTGGCGGCGATTGAGGACTGGCAGCGGCTGGCCCGCCTGGCGGACTCGCTGGAAGCCTACAAGAAGGTGGAAGGGGCCTATCAGGGTGAGGCCCAGCAGCGGATCGCCAACCTGACGGCGAAACAACTGGAAATCGTCACCGAGCGGAAGTTCCGCACCAACGAGAAGCCCCGAATCACGCTCGGCACGCGCAACCTCGAAAACGTGACCGTCAAGCTCTATCGCATCGACCTGACCGACTATTTCCGCAAGATGCACTTGGCGACCGGCGTCGAATCGCTCGACATCGCCCTCATCGACCCCGACAAGTCGTGGGAGCAGAAGATCGACAACTTCGAAAAATACCGCCGGCTCGACCAGACCGTCGAGATCCCGATCGAAGGGCCGGGTGTCATGGCGGTCACCGTCTCGAGCGACACGCTGGAAGCGACGACGATGGTCGTCGTGAGCGACATCGATATCGTCGTCAAGAGCTCGCGGAATGAACTGTTCGTTTTCGCTGAGAACATGCGGACCGGCAAGCCGGCCCCCGGTGTGACGCTGCTTGTCAGCGACGGCAGCAAGGACTTTGCCGAAGCGGTCTCAGGGCCCGACGGCGTCTTCCAGGAGAAGTTCGAAGAATTGAAAACGGTCAACGACCTGCGGGTCTTCGCCGTCCAAGAGGGGCACTCGGCGTCGAGCCGGGTCAGTCTCGAGGGCTTGCAGTTCGCCGTCGGCCTGTCTCCCAAGGGGTATCTTTACACCGAGCGACCCGCCTATCGGGCCGGGCAGCTTGTGCATTTGAAGGGGGTCATCCGCTGGGTAGCCGACGACCGCTATACGTTCAAGACGGGGGAAAAATACCAACTCGACGTCTACGACGCCCGCGGCCGCGTGCTGCATACCGAATCGGTGGCGCTGGGAGAATTCGGGACGTTCGCCACGCACTTCACGCTGCCGGGGACGGCACCCCAGGGGGCCTATCGCGCGCATTTGCACCAACCGGGGCGCGACCAGTCGTACGAAACCAGCTTCCTCGTCCACGAATATCAGCTCGAACCGATCCAGTTCCTGGTCGACCTGCCGCAGAAGACGTTTTACCGCGGCGAGCACGTGAAGGGCAAACTGATCCTCAAGTACTATTACGGGACACCGCTCGCCGGGCGGACGGTGCAGTACAAGCTGGGGGATGACCGGCTCTACACGGCCGAAACCGACGCCAACGGTGAAGTGGCGTTCGACCTCGCAACGCAGCGCTACAGCGAATCGCAGCCGCTGACGCTGACGGCGCTGTACCCCGAGCGCAACCTGCAAACGGGCGAAACGGTCTTCCTGGCGACCCGCGGGTTCCAAGTTGCCGTGTCGGCTCTTCGCAGCGTGTACCTTGTCCGCGAGACGTTTGACGCGTCGATCGCCGTCACCGATCCCGCGGGCAAGCCGGTCGGCACGGCGCTCAAACTCGAAGTCTTCGAACAGACCCCGGCAGCCCGCGGATTGCCCGCCGGCGAACGGCTCATCCAGACCCTCGACGCGAAGTCCGACGAGAAGACCGGGCAAGCGCGGCAGACAATCCACATCGACAAGTCGGGGCGGTACGTCGTCCGGGCCACAGGGACCGATCGTTTCGGCAACTCAGTCAGCGGCGCCACGACGCTGATGATCTCGGGGGACGACGACAAAGTCCGGTTGCGGATTCTGGCCGACAAGCATCAATACAAAGTCGGCGAGACGGGCAAGGTCCAGCTCCATTGGCGCGACAAACCGGCGCTGGCCCTGATCACATTCGAAGGGGCCGAGGTGTTGGGCTACCGGCTGATTGAATTGCAGACCGGCGCGAATCCGCTCGATTTGCCACTGGAGGAGAAGCTGGCTCCCAACTTCGAACTGGCCGTAACCGTGATGGAAGGAGACAAGTTCCACGAGGCGCGTAGCGAGTTCCGCGTGACGCGCGACCTGGTGATCGGGCTGAAACCGTCGCAGACGACGCTCAAGCCGGGTGAACCGCTGACGGTCGACGTGTTGGTCACCGACGCCAGCGGCAAGCCGGTGAGCGCCGAAGTGTCGCTGGCGCTGATTCAGAAGAATCTGTTGTCGATGTTTCCGGAACAGGGGGCGGCGCTCGATCAGTTCTTCAACGGCGGCGCGCGGCAAGTTTCGGTGCGAGCCATGACGAGTTGCGTCTTCCGCTACGCACCGCCAACGCGGCCGATCAATTTGTTCCTGCTGGCGGAGGAAGACCGCAAAAAGATCCTCGAACAGGAATTGAAGGCCCGTCATACGGTGACGCTCGAAAAGAACATGACCTTTGGGGCCACCGCGGCTGCAATTTTTGATACGGAAGCGGCTGGAATCATCGTGCGGGAAGACGACAACGACATGGATGGCGTATACGACGGACCGGTCGAAGGATTGACCGATTTCGACGGGGAAGCTAGCCAGCCACTGATTGCCGGAGCAACGGCGGCGACAGGCCTCGGGGCTTCCGACTCGAAGAGCGCCAATCTTTGGAATGGTCTTACCAAATCGAGACGGAAATGGGTCGCACCCGGCGACGCGCAACTCAAGGCGGGCAAGCGGGCTGAAGGATTCGGCAGCGCGGGGGGTATGGG
>JBJXGA010000047.1:0-2592 GCA_046152955.1 Planctomycetales bacterium
ATCGTAGGCAAACGAACTGGGGGTGTACGTGATGCCCCGTTCAGTATTGACGAGCGCGACGTCTTCAGCCCCCAGCCCCGAAGCGGCCAACTCTTCACTGAAACGGACTTGATAAACCAGTCCCCCCAGCGGCAGTGACTGGCCCTCGGCGACGGAGCTCTCGACGACGACGGGGTTGGTCAGGTCGGAATCAAACGTGGCGGCGAACGGTTCCAGCGGCAGTCCGGAAATGCTCGTGAGCGCGCCGGCGGCGATGACCGCGTCGTATAGTCCGTCGCCATGATTGGCCGAGGCAATACCGAATTCGAGGGTGTTGTGGTCGATGACGTTGACAAACGATGCGGGAATGCCATCGACCGTCAGATCGCCGGCCGCAACGCTGGAAAGGAGCACTGAGTGCGAGAAATCGACGCGGTACGTCGCGGGAAAGCCGGCCAGCAGCGCTCCGTTGGCGGGGGTCGTCCCCGTCGCGGTAAAGGCCGTCGGCGCGCCGGTAGCGCCGGTGACCGACAGAGTGTACTCGCCGCGCGTCGTCGCGGCACGGACGCCGACGTTGTAAAGGCCGCCTGCGCCCGCGGGTACCGTATAGTCGATCAGAGCATTGCGTCCATCGCCAGCGCCATTGGCATCGCTGGCGACGAGGACGCCGCTGGGACCGTACAGTTCGAGGGACGGATCGACGACATTCTGAGGCTCTCCGCTGCCACCACCGGGGGTTGATGTCGTCAAGTGGAGCACGTCCCCTTCGTGGGCCGATAAGCTGTAATAGTCTACCCTGGCGACTTGAGTCTGGCTGTCAGCACGAGCGAAATAGGTGTTGTCGGCGTCAGTCCTCGATCGCCCCAGAACGACCAGCATCGATGCATCGACCGATTCCCCCGGTGCAAGAGATCCAAAATTGAACGCCAGGTTGATGGCGATGTCGCCCGACGCGCCATTGGGATCCAAGGGGCTGTTGATCACGTCGAACGGGTTGGAGACGTTGAAACCTTCGGCGGAGACGACCGCTCTCGCATCCGCCGAACCCAATCCGATCGTCAGGCCACCGGGATAGGTGGCATTCGTGATATGCGCGCGGACGAAGTCGTTTCCCGGAACCACGTCATTAAACGTATTCGGGCCGAGACCGAGACTACTCCCCTGGTCGGGGTCCATGTTTTCCAACCAGGCGACACCGGTCATCGTGGAATTACTGAGATTCGTCAGGCGGGTTGCGATCGTGGCGAACTCGTCGCCGTCGTTGAACACGACGACGCGCTCCATTCGCAGGTTGCCCCCCACTGTGCCGATCATCCGTGCGCCGTGGAGGCCGCCCGTGCTGAGGTTCTCTGTGGTAACTGTGGTAGCCGAACCGCCGGCCGGGGAATTGTTCTGGAAATTCTGGCCGTTGCGTGCGATTGTGAACGACGCCTGCGGAGTTCCGGGCGTGACGAACTCGACGCCGCTGAACACGATCCCTGTGCCACCGGAGCCCGTGATGAAACTGCCATCCCTGTTGATGCCCAGCTTCAGCGTCGTGCCCGTCAACACAAGCGGCCCCGTCACCAAAGTGCCTGGAAGGCTGAATAGGTTGTTTCCCAATGCCCCGAGCGCACCGGAGGCTATCGACATGTCGATGGCATGTGCCGCGTCGAACGACGGGTCGAGATTGAAGATGGAATTCCTGGTGATCAGCAGGCTGTACGCCTTGCCCGCGTCCCCCACAACTCTCGCGTAGTAGCGCCCCGTCTCAGCGGGAATGAACGGCTGAATCGATGCCGCGACATTCGTGCCGACCGGCGCGCCGAGCGCCACCGGCACGCCTGTCGCGTCCTGCAGTTCCAGGGCGAAGTTTCCCCCCGACAAGCCTGTCACCGAGACGCTGGCCGACTGGCCGGCGGTGAGGTCGAATGCAAAACAGTCAGCGTTGGTCCCGCCAGCGGACTGACCGCGGAGCTGAATCTCCGACACCGAGTACGAGTTGTCCCCGCTGAGGGCGCGAAACCGTACCCAGCCCGTCATGACAGGGGACGTCAGTGCGGCCCACTCGATCGCGTCAGTTGTGGGGAAATCGGGGCGCGTGATCATTCCGGGGATCCCCCGGTCGCCGTAATTCGGCACGTTCCACAGCGTCTTCCATGCTCCGTCGGCGTCGTCGAGGTACTCGAGTAAGTAGGCGTCGTTGTTGTCCGCCTGCACTTTGGCCGCATCAATCGTAAACTGCCCACCCAAGTTGATCTGCAGAGTCGGGGTCGTACCAGACCACCACACCGTATTGGACTGCCAATGGGCGCCACGTGCATTGAACAGGCCGTCTGTCAGTGAGTTCAACGCCACTCCGCTCACGCTCCCACCCACCAAGGACACTGTTCGCCCCTGGGCGATGTTGGTCGCCCCGTCGGCGGTTGCCAGCACCGCACCCCGGTTGGCGCCGGCTCCCAGCGATACAAAACTGCCGGAAATGTCGAGGGCATTAGAAATGTTGTCATGCCGAGTTCCACCATAGGCCTCATCGTCCAGCATCGCATTGAGCGCCGCCTGCACCTTGTATCCACCACTTCCGGAAAGACTGGCAATGTCAATTCGGAACGTTCCTGCAGCATTCAGATGGAC
>JBJXGA010000052.1:0-13631 GCA_046152955.1 Planctomycetales bacterium
TGGAAATCGCCCACAAACAGGCGCGGAACGACATCAAAATCCGCACCGCCAAAAAAGGGGCTGAAGTCGCCGCCACCGAATTGAAACGCGCCCGCGAGGCCGTCGAGAAACACAAGAAGAGCGTCTCGGAATCAGAGCTCGACAAACTGCGGCTCATGTCCGAAAAAGCGGCGTTCGAAGTCGAACAGGCGCAGCACGAGCAGGAGGTCGCGCAGATCATGACCCGCCTCAAAGAGACGGAGCAAAAGCTGGCCGAGGCGGCCGTCGAGCGCCGTCGGATCACCGCCCCGCTCTCCGGCGTCATCGTGCAGGTGCAGCAGCACCGCGGCGAATGGGTGCAGCCGGGGGAAACGGTCCTCCGCCTGATGCGGATCGACCGCCTGCGGATTGAGGCGCTGGTGGATGTGCAAAAATTGCCGCGCGACGTCACCGGCAGCCCCGCCACCCTGACCGTTGACATCCCCGGCCACCCGGCGAGCGAGTACCAGGGATCTGTTGTGTACGTCAGCCCCGAGGTGAACCCCGTGAACAACCAGGTGCGCGTCTGGGCCGAAGTCGAAAACCACGACCGGCAGCTACGCCCCGGCCTGAAAGGCAACCTGGTGATTCAGCCGCAGCCGGCGGGAGCCGATGGGAAGAAGGGCGAGTGAAGGATGAAGGATGAAAAGTGCGAATTGGGAGGGGTCTTCAGCGAATTTCTTGGAGCTGCAGAATCCCATTTTGCATTTTGCAATTCTCATTTCTCAATTTTCATTGTGATCCGTAAAATCTCAACTCTCAAATCTCAAATTTGAAATCTGAGATCTCAAATCGAAATGGATCACATCCGCGGCGATCCTCCAAACGCTCGTCACCGCAGAGGTTTCTTCGGTGTCTAGGCGGTTCGGTTTAACTCGGGCAGGCACTCGTTCGTGTACTGTTCAAGGCGGTCAAGGAGCATGACGCTTGACGACGATCCGGAGGTCCGTGTCCCCTGGTTCGGCATTCACGAATCCTGAAAACTCCACCCGTTTCAACGGACCGGGATTGACGTGCGCCAGGACTTTCAGCCGAGTATTGGGGAGGCGTCGAATGACGAATCGCCCATCTTTGTCAGTCTGCGTTACGAGAACACCGGTTCGAAGCGGTGCATTTGAATTTCGTTCAACCACCACCACATCGACGTCGGCCAAAGGAATTCCATCCGAATTGACCACAACTCCTGCAACACTCTCGTCGAGCGGGCGAATCACAATCGGAGGGATCGTATGTTCGCCATTGGCAGTCACTTCCACCTCCAGCGAAACGTGCCCCTCATACTCGGATGGATCAATTCGCACCATGTATTTTCGTGCCGGTTCCAAGAGTTCCAATGCAAACGTCCCATCCGCACCGGTCACGCCTTTGATGTTGGCCATTCCCCACTGCTGTCCCTGTTCATCCGCAAAGGACTCCCACACAATGAGGTTGATTTCCGGGACCGGTTCGCTGCCGTCCGTGACCCGTCCCACGATTCGCCCCACTTTTTGCAGTCTCAATGTCACCGGTGGATCCTGATCGAGTTTTTCATCGGCCGGATTCGAATCCGCGGCCTCGACCCGCCCCTTCAGTTTTCGTTGGCGATGGAAAGCCAGAATGGTTGGCGTCGTTCCGCGCGGACCAGCCGGAACGATGAATTTTCCGTTCCGGTCGCTCACCGCGACGTGGCGCAACGAATCCTGCCAGTATCTGGCAACGTAAATCTCCGCTCCCTCGACCGAATTGTCCTCCGGATCGACAACCAGCCCCGCGATCACTCGACCGGGAGGAACCCGAAACGTGATGGGGGGTGGCGAGTTTCCCGGTTCCAAATCCAGGGACACTTCAAACTCCGTCGTCGCTCCCGGTTTGTACAGATCAGACAGACTCGGAAGATCGTAACCCGTGACCGGACCGACCACGCTCAGCCGACGCTTTCCGGCAGGTATCCGCATTTGAAACCCTCCATCAGCGTCTGTCTTTCCAGGATCGCTAAAGTAGCTGGTTTCGAGTGACTCATACGGCACCGCCTCCATCGCGCGATCATACAGGATCGCCCCGGAAATGCCGCGGCCCGTCTGCTGATCAATCACACGACCCTGAACGGCAATCCCCTCCGGCAAGGGAACCTCAATTTGCAGATCCATTCGTTCTTGAGAGAACTCGACAGCGATCCTGCATCCCAAATGGTCCACTCCTCCGGCCACAGAAAGGCGATTGGTTTTTGTCGGCACGCCAACAAACGCGAAGCGTCCTTCCGCATCGGTCAGCTTGCTGGACGACTGGTTGAAGTACCCAAACGAGATGGCTTTGTCGGCCACCCCCTTCCCGTCCTGTTCTCGGATCACTCGTCCGGAAACTGAAAATCCCGGGCGCAGCGTGACTGTGAATGGGGCCGTATGTACTGGAAGTGGTTCCCATTGAACCTGGCCCCCGTCGTAACCCGCAATTCGACCAAACTTGATCTCCGGCTGTGGATCTACTGTCGTGGCGACGTAGGCCCCTTCACGAATGCGAGTTCCCTCGACGAACCCCAACATGATCAATCGATCGGCAGGAAGTCCCTCCAGTTCGAATAGTCCATTCGCATCGGTCTTCACCGGAGGGGTCACGCTGGGACGCATCCTGAGATAATCCTCCGGAGCGCGGTGTATCTGCCAGCCCAGTCGAGCGATTCCCGAGACTGTCACCTCCGCCCCCTCCAGCGGTTGTCCCTGTTCATCAACGACCTGGCCTGTGACCTGAGCCGCGTTGGACATCTGGATTCGAATTGATTTCCCGACTTGATCGTCGGCGATCATCCCCCCGGTCACGCCATATCCGGCAGCCGTGACAAACAAGTCCCACTCGCCGCGCGACAAGATCCCTGTCTCGGAGTATTGCGACTGCGCGTCGACAATTTCGAATTCGCCCCGCGCGTCGGTCTGTACCTCGGCAATCGGCGCATAGGGAGAGTATTCCATGCTCTCCTTCCGCGACTGCCAGCGATCCCCGATCGAAACTGTCGCCCCCGCGATCGGACGATCCCGGTCGTCAACGACGACTCCCCGCACCGAAACGCGCGGCGATCGTATCGGCGCGGCCGGCTCTTCTTGTCCATTCGCCGCCAGCGAGCTCCAGATCAGACCAAAGACCATCGCCAGCGAGGCAAAAGCTCTCCACGTTCCGGACCTTAATCGAAGCGGCTGGGAACTGCTGTGAGAATCGTCGTGCATATCCGTCTCCTCAAGCGACCATCGGCTACGCAGTTCATGACACCCGGTCGGGTACTGCGAGATCCACACAAAGTGTACCGGTCAATACCGCAAATTTGCCACTCCAGTCGTCGAACGGGGGACGTTGATGGCCGGGAAATGGCCCAACGGCGGTTGAGGTTGGCAGGGACGGGGGAGGCGTGAAGGATGAAGGATGAAGGATGAAAAGTGCAAATTGGGACGTGTCTTCAGCGAGCTGCCTGGGATCGCAGGTTCCCATTTTGCATTTTGCAGTTTTCATTTCTCATTGTGAACTTTCAAATCTCAAATCGCCCCCCACCCCCCACCACCTACCACCCACCACCCGTCACCCGACTTGATTCTCCGCCTTGCCGCTGGTAGAAGCGAACTGATGCCGGGACGCCGGGGCCTTGGTGCCCGCGGCGGACGAAGTTGACAGTCCATTCGGGGGAATCGTCATGGGACAAAACGTCACAGGATCAGCAGGGCGCCCCACGCGGCGGCAGGTTTTGGGAGCGGCGCTGGCCGGATTGAGTTGGCCGACGATTCTCTCGTCTGGTGTTCTGGGGCGCAACGGAGCGGTTGCTCCCAGCGAGAAGATCACGCTGGGGGTCATCGGGATCGGTCCCCGCTGCACCTACGACTTGCAGGCGATGCTGGCGCTCCCCGACGTGCAGTGCGTGGCGATCGCCGACGTACAGGCCAGCCGCCGCGAGGCTGGCAAAACGCTCGTTGACAAGCATTACGGCAACGGCGATTGCCGACTGTATCGCGATTTTCGCGAATTGCTCGACCGTCCGGAGATTGACGCCGTGATCGTGGCGACCGGCGATCGGTGGCATGCGACTGCCTCGATGCTGGCGGCGCAGGCGGGCAAAGACGTGTACAGCGAGAAACCGTGCGGATTGACCATCGACCTGTGCCAGCAACTGGCCGACACGATGAAGGCCACCGGGCGGATCTTTCAGGCCGGGACGCAGCGCCGCAGCGTTCCCAATTTTCAGCAGGGGGTCCGGCTGGCCCACGAGGGGAAACTCGGCAAACTGAAAACGCTGTATGCTTCGGTCTATGTTCCGACGCTCGACAACGGCTGGCTTCCCGGCGAGCCGACTCCCCCGCGCGAGGTGGTCGACTGGAACCTCTGGCTGGGGCCTGCCCCCTGGCGCCCCTACAACAGCCAATACGTGGCGGGCAAGTGGCGCGGATACTACGACTTTGATTCCGGCGCCCGCCTCCTTGACTGGGGGGCGCACACCGTCGATCTGTGCCAGTGGGCCAACCAGGCGGATGACACCGTGCCGATTTCCTACGAGCCTTCCGACCAGAACATCGTCTGCCAATACGCCAACGGCGTGCAGTTGATCATCGACTTTCTGCCGACCCCCTTCGGAGACCGGGGTCCGCGATGGATCACCAAACTGGGAACCTGCCCGGTCCGGTTCGTTGGCGAGGAGGGGTGGCTTGAGACGGGAGACAACGGCGGAACGGAGGTCTCCTCGGAAACGCTGCGGAGCGAACTGAGCGAATCCGCCGGTCGGGTCAAAGGGCTCGATGTCTCGGCGCATGCCCGGAATTTCTTCGACTGCGTCAAGTCGCGGCAACCGACGGTCACCAATCCCGAAGTCATGCGCAATTCGCACGTCGCCTGCCACGCGGCGGCCATCGCCTGGATGCTCCAGAGAAAACTGGCGTTCGATCCCGTCCGTCAGGAATTCATCGGCGATGCGGAAGCCAACAGCCTGCGGAGCCGCGCAGCGCGCGCCTGGGCCTGATCCGCCGCCACTCTTTCCTCAGGAGCCTCTCCCATGACTCGCAAATCCCGCAACCGACTGATCATGACGCTGCTGTTTCTGGGCGGTCCGCTGGTGGGCTATCTGGTCCGTGGAGACCGTGGCGTGTTGTTTGGGCTGGTCGTCAGCGTTCTGGCGCTGATTTGGTTTGTGATGGAAGAGACGAAGCTGCTGTAGTTCCATCCGGCAGGTCAGTCGCCGCTGGCTCGACGCGCAACGATCTGCCGGGCGGCTGAGACGTCCTGTTGCAGTTGTCGCATCAAGGCCTCGACATTCGCGAAGGGAACCGTGTCGCGGAGTTTTTCCAGAAACTCCACGTCGATCCAGCGGTCGTACAAGTCCCCCTGATAATCCAGCAGGTGGACTTCCACTTTGCGCTGGTGATCGGCGAACGTGGGATTGCCTCCGACATTGATTGCGGCCGCATAACTGACTCCGTCGATGACGCTCCCCGCTGCATAAACTCCTTCTCCCGGCAGGATCGTGGAGATCTCCGCCAGATTCGCCGTGGGAAAGCCAATCGTCCTTCCCCGTGCCGCCCCGCGGACGACGCGCCCCGACAACGAATACGGTTCTCCCAGCAGCTTGCCCCCCAGGGCTACCTCCCCGCCGGCGATCAGGCGGCGAATCTCGCTCGACGAGACCGTCCGTCCTTCCACTGCCAGCGGGGCAATCACCTCGAGCGTCAACCCCACCGCCGTACACAGCCCCTGGAGCCGTCCGATCGTCCCCGCCCGATCCCGGCCAAAGCAAAAGTTGGAGCCTTCCACCAACCCCCGCGCCGCTAGCCGTTCCTGGACGACCCCTCGAAAAAACTCCTCCGGCGAGAGTTCCAGAAAGGCGCGATCCGTGGGATAGACCAGCACCGCATCCACGCCGCATTGCTTCAGGAGCTCCAGTCGACGGGCGGGGGTCACGAGCGGCGTAGGGGCCACGGAGGGGCGAAGCAGTGCGATCGGATGCGGATCGAACGTCATCACGACCGCCGGGATTCCCAGGGATCGCGCCCGCCCGATCAGTACCGCCAGGATCGAGCGATGCCCCCGATGAACGCCGTCAAAATTGCCGATGGAGACGATCCCGCCTCGAAGCGACTCCGTCTCCTCCAGTCCCCGCGCAATGATCATGCCTGCCACGCCACCCCTGAAACGAACTCGGTTCCTTCCAATGTATCGTGTCTCAGGGAGCCTGTAAAAGCGCTGAAGGAAGGGAATCGAACCGCACGTCACGGAAGAACCCGTCGGCGACCCACATCGAGAACCAGCGTTGCAGTTCGCTGGCAAAGCGTTCATCGGAGATGCCCCCGGCCACGCCCCCTGCGCGCTCAATCGCCCCCCCCACCGTGTCTCCCTGGGAGAGCCCCGAGAGCAGCTCGAATTGCACCGCAGTCAGGGGATAACGAAAGACGCGGTACTCGCGGCGGAGAACAACCATGAAGGCCGCCTCGCGGGGAGGCATCCGCGGTTCGCTCCCTTGGCGGACCGCCGTGAAGTAATCGTGAACTGGAAATGACAACGTCAGCAGCCGCAGGCTGGGCACGCATTCGAGCCGTGCCCCTGGCCAACACTCGGACGGAACCGCTGCCAGACGCTCATGATCCAGTAGCCGCCCTCCTTCCCCCCCCGGCCCATCAAAAACTTCCGTCACCGTTCGTTCCAATCGGGCCAGGTCAATCAGAAAATCGCTCCAGTCTAGGGCGCCTTCCAGCGCGGACTGCGCGACGGGCCGCGTTCGCGACAAATACTCGGGAAAACCTTTCCCGAGATCCCCCAGCGTGTAACTGGCGGGGGGACAGTCGTGCAAATAGGCCAGAGCGAAGGAATCAAACAGATCCGGCCCGACCGCCGCGGCAAACACCGAAAACTCTTCGCGCAAGCAGTCCAAGAGCCGCGTCCAGTACGACCGCCGGTAGATTTCGAGTCGTTCTTCCGCCGTCAGCGCGGCGGAGCGGCCGAGAATCGTCTCCAGCGCCCCGGCCTCCACCGGCCAGGCCTCCTGGACAGGTGCGGCGAGCAGCGCCAGGGCCGTTTCCGCCGGATGCATGATGACCGACTGCATCCAGCGCTGGAGCGACGCCAGTGGAATGTCGTCGGAAGTCATTCGGCGTCGCTCACCAGAAACGCCACGGGATTAGAAACCGGCTCCCCTGCTTTCCCGGGCTGCGCGGCGCGCCGGTTCCCAAGGATTGGCCCGATGCGGTTTTCCGGCCTGGACGGAGGACGCGGCACAGGGGGCGCGGCAATCGCCTGCCGCGCTTTGAGGACTTCCGCATGGACCACGTCAAACTCCGGAATCCGGGCGTCCCATTCCAACAGCGTCGAGACCCCTCCCGTCAACTGATGCATCTGCGAATAGAGACCCCAAACCGGATCAATCACCGCGCCGTCGTGCGTGTCGATGCAGTGCGTGCCACAGTCGGTGTGTCCCGCCAGGTGGCACTGGACCACCCGGTCGTGGGGGATTCCGTCGATGTACTCCACCGGGTCAAAGTCGTGATTGACGCTCGAGACGTAGACGTTGTTCACATCCAGCAGCAGCCCGCAATCCGCCGCTTCCGCCATGCGCCCCAGAAACTCCCATTCGGGCATCGTCGACGTGGCGAACGTGAGATAGCTGCTGGGATTCTCCAACACGAGCGGCCGTTCCAGCACCTCCTGAACGATCCGAATCCGCTCGACGACGTGCCGCAGCGTGGCCTCGTTGAGAGGCAACGGCAGCAGGTCATGCGTGTTCTTGCCCGCCACGCCGGTCCAGCAGAGGTGATCCGAAATCCACCGCGGATGAACCTGCTCTGCGAGCCGCTTGAGCTTGTCCAGATACGTAAAGTCCAGAGGGTCGGCACTCCCGATTGAGAGCGAGACCCCATGCATCACGATCGGATACCGCTCCGCGACCTGGTCGAGGACATTCCGCGGCCGACCACGCGAATCGAGAAAATTCTCGGAAATGATCTCGAACCAGTCGACCTTCGGCCATTCGTGGAGAATGTGGCCAAAGTGAACGCTCCGCAGTCCCACCCCCAGCCCCAGATGTGGCAACCCCCAGCGGCTCACGAGAGGAGGAATGGGAGGCGGCATGGGAGTGGCGAGGGGTGAGTGCAAATCTGAGATTTCAAATCTCAGATTTCAAATTTCAGAATGCAAAATGACAAATGAAAAGTGCAAAATGCAAATTGAGCGTCTGTGGATTTACCCGCGCGGTTGGCTTCATCCTTCATCCTTCATCCTTCCATTCCTACCCCGCCGGCGCCGCCCCCACTTCCTTCCCGGCTTTCTTCATCTTGGCTTCGAGAATCTTGCGGGCCTTGTCCCAGACGTCGTCCATGAGAGGGACGTGGCAGCCTCCTTTGGTTTGGCAATCGTTCTCCAGCGCTTTCTTGCCACATCCTCCCTGCCCTTTGCAGGCATTTTGCCCGCCGCAGGTGTGGTGCTCGACCGTCGCGCAGGTACCCTGGCCGGCGCAGTCGTTTTCTCCACTGGCCCCTTGATTCTTACAGGCGTTCAGTCCGCGGCAGACATGTTTTTCGATTCCCACAGCGGCAATCTCCAGGCCGGGGGGATCCGCTGCCGAGTCCGTTCCCGAGGCAGAAGCGCCGCCGGCGCCAGTCCCCCCCGCGCCCCCTGGCGTCGATTTGGTCGGCGGCGGTGTTTCCGGTCCACAGCCCGCCACCGCGCCCGCCAAGGCTCCACCAAAGGCCGCCATCGACAACCGCGTGAAGTCGCGGCGATTGAGTTCTGAATCGTTCATGTCAAGTTCCTGCAAGGGGCCGTGGAGGATGTGAGCGGAGCCGGCAATCGCCTGAAACTACTTTGCGGCTGCCCAACTGTCCAGCGTTCAAGCGGCGTTCAATCCACGATGAGGCGGCGACAGACTTGACGAACCGGGCCCAGTATTCTAGTATTAGAATATGCCTGCTCCAACGATGACAGATGCGGAATTGATGGTGCTCGGTTTGGTCGCCGAGCTGCCCCGGCATGGATACCAGATGGATCAGGAGATCCAGCGCCGCGGAATGCGTGAATGGACTCCGATCGGCTTTTCGTCCGTCTATTTTTTGCTGACCAAGCTGGAGCGAAAGGCTCTCGTCCGGGCAAAAACACCTTCACGCGCCACAGGGAAGAGGGTGTACTCCATCACGGCAGCCGGACGCCGCACGCTCGTCGCGCAGACCCTGGCGGCACTGAGTTCCTACCGGGCGCCCCAGTCGTCGCTCCTGTTGGGGATGCTCCATTGGTCGGCGTTGGACAAGGAGCAGGCGCTGCAGGCGTTGCAGGCGCGTCGCGCGGCGGTCCGAGCGGAAAAGACACGGCTCGACGGTATCCAGATCGAACGCCAGCCTCTGCCCGACTTCGTCGAGGCGCTCTTTAACTATTCGCTTGGTCAGCTCCATGCAGAAGAGGAATGGATCGCACGGACTGTGGATTACATGAACACCAAACCCTGGCTCAAATGAGGTGCAGACCATGAGCGTTCTGGATTCAAGGCAACGGTTGCAAGAGCTGTATTTGCCTTCCGCTGAGGATTTCGCGCTGGTTGACGTGCCGGAACTGCGTTTCCTGATGGTCGACGGCGAAGGAAACCCGAAAGGAGAGCGGTTTCAACAGATGATTCGCTGGCTGTTCGCCGTCGTTCATCCGCTGCGAGTGATCGGTCGCAAGCGGATGGGGAAGGACTTTGTCGAGCCGCCGTTGGAGTGTTTGTGGTGGGCCGACGATCTGCGTGACTTCATCGACGGCCGCCAGGACAAGCTGAAATGGCGATTGATGATCGTGGCGGATGCCGATTGGATTAACGAGGAAATGGTCGGCCAGGCGATTCGGAAGGCGAGCCGGAAGCTGGGAGAGGCGCCGGCGGGACTGAGACTGGAGCGCTACGCTGAAGGAACGAGTCTGCAAATCATGCATGTCGGCCCCCCCGGTTCACAAGCCGCCACGATGACCCGGCTACATCATGAACTCCTGCCGGCGCGCCATCTGGTTCCCAACGGACATCACCATGAAATCTATCTGAACGACCACCGCCGCGTGGCTCCCGCAAAACTCAAAACCGTGCTGCGTTTGCCAGTCCGGCCCTGCCCGAAACGAATGACCAAACGCCGGTCCGCAGGGTCGAAGCCGTTGGCATCCAACCATCGGGTCCGACCAGCCGGGCGGGACGATGCGTGAACGACTCCCTCCATCGGCAACAGGGCCAGGCAGGGGGCTGCTGATTCTCCCACAATCGCATTCGCTGCCTGCCCTGCGAGCGGGCGTTCCGCGACTTTGCCGAGGATCAGGTGTCGGCCAAACGGTACACATTTTTCGCATCACATGGGCTGGCTGTCACGGGCCAGGTGGACGAGTACGAGGCGGAGACGATCTGGCTCCGGGTCGAGGGACCGCGTGATGCAGGCGAGATGCTGCGACGGGTCGCCGAGGGGGCCAACTTCGCTGTGTTCCGCCTACGACAGTCGTTGGCCGAGGATGTCAGCTCGGACGCCGAATCGGGAGCTGCAGCCGACGTCGAGATATGATCTATTTTTCCTGACCGCAGCCTACCGGTGCGCCACCGCTGATGTGCTGGGGAGTTCCTGGCCAACGACCTTTTCTCGCTCCCGCACGAATCCCGCCTTCTCCGCACGTCTACATGTTATTTGCTAGTCTACAATTCCCGGGATTTACCATTTTCAAGAAATCCGGGAGATTTCGTCTGTACAAATGGCCGGCGCGCGGTAGACTCGCTGATGCTGAGGCTGGAAGGATCGAACTCACAACGTTTTTTTGGTAGAGGAATCCCATGAGGAAACCCAAGCCACGTGATGCGACCAGGGAAGTCGGCGCATCGCATCCCCCCCGTTTTGCTTCCGATGCGTTTGTCGCCGCGTCTCCGCATCATGTTGAGCAGGAGGTGCAGCGCGAGTTGATGGCGCAGCCCCGCTTGCACTTCTCCTCGCTGGTGGTTCGCCGGATCAACAACGGCGTCTGCCTGCAGGGGGTGCTGGAAAGCGATGAGGAAGCTCCGGACGTGTGCAGCATTGCACAGCGGATTGACGGTGTGCGCGAGGTGCTCAACCGTCTGGTGGTCACTCCGCGCTGTGAACTCCCTCCCAAGGGATGATTCCTCAGGGATGATTCCTCCTGGAGGCCGGAGTGACGGCCTTGAAGCGCCTCGGTTGAAAACGTGACCGCCGCCGACGGGTCGGCGATGTTGCCCCCTGAGGCCGGCAGTCGCTATACTCAAATTCTTCGCGGCCCTGCGCGACGAGAGAATTGTTCGCCGCGCACACAGGCCGCCGTCCATTGCCGGGAATCCGCGGGTTTCCCGCCTCACCCCCCTCGGGGGCCGCCGCCGAAATGGAGGGGGGCGTCCCGTTGATACTGCCGGTGCAGTCTCGCTTTCGGCCAACGGGCATGGGGCACATAAAAAGTCTATTCGAGAGGAGTTTTGAGGTGTTTCAACAGGTCGCGTTGGTGGGGGCCACCGGAGCGGTCGGCAGGATCATGCTTCAGTCGCTCACGGAACGCAATTTTCAGGCTCGTAGTTTCCGGTTTCTGGCGTCGGCCCGCAGCGTGGGGAAGACACTGGAATTTCGCGGGAAAGACTGGCCGATCGAGGAACTGACTCCGACCGCGTTCCAGGGATGCGATCTGGTGCTTGCTAGCACGCCGGACGACGTGGCGGCGAAGTACCTGCCGTATGCGATTGAAGCGGGGGCCACGGTGATTGACGAATCGGGCTACTGGCGGATGAATTCCGACGTCGCCCTGGTCATTCCCGAAGTCAACCCGGAAGCGGCCCTCACAGCTCGCGGAATGATCGCCAGCCCCAATTGCTCGACCACGCAAATGGTCGTCGCGCTGAAGCCCTTGCATGACGCGGCCCGGTTGCGGCGAGTGATCGTGAGCAGCTACCAGGCGGTGAGCGGGGTGGGACTCCAGGGAACGGTGGAATTGATGGAAGGGAGCCGGGCGCACCTGGCTGGTGAAGAGTATCGTTACACGGCGTTCGCCCGCCCGATCGCCTTCAACGCCATTCCGCAGATCGGCAGCTTCAAAGAGGAGGGGTACACCAGCGAAGAACTGAAGATGGTGTATGAGACCCGCAAGATCTTGGGGCTTCCGGAGCTGCTTGTCTGCCCCACCTGCGTGCGGATTCCGGTCGCCAATTGCCACAGCGAGACGATCGCTGTGGAAACCGAGCGTCCGATTTCTCCGGAAGAGGCCCGCCGACTGTTCGCCGCGTTTCCGGGGATCGTCGTTGTCGACGACCCCGCGGAGGGGCGCTATCCTACTCCGGCCGACTGCACGGGCCGCGACGAAGTCTTCGTTGGACGCATCCGCCGCGACCTGTCGCATCCCAACGGACTTTCGTTCTGGTGCGTCAGCGACAACCTGCGCAAAGGTGCGGCGACCAACGCCGTGCAAATTGCCGAGTTGCTCGCCCGTCACCGCTTTGGCACTGGCCCCCGCTGACCTCCAGCGTTTTCACTTCGTGAAACCGATCTCCACCGAAGAATCGCTGTCTGAAATCCATCCGCGGCCCGACTGAGCCGCTCCCTTTTTTTGGCACGCATCATGGACTATTTCCACTATCAGGACCACGAGTTGTACTGCGAAGAAGTCCCGGTGTCTCAACTGGCGGCCGAATATGGCACCCCACTGTGGGTCTACTCGCGTCGCACGTTGCGGCACCACCTCACGCAGATTCAACAGGCGTTTGCCGCCGTCGATCCGGTGATCTGCTATTCGGTGAAATCGAACAGCAACCTGGGGATTCTCAAGGTGATGCAGGAGGCGGGGAGCAGTTTCGACGTCGTGTCCGGCGGGGAGTTCTACCGAGTGAAACAGGCGGGCGCCGACACGAGCAAGGTGGTTTTCGCCGGAGTCGGCAAGACGGATGAAGAGATCCGTTTCGCCCTGGAGAACCAGGTGCTGATGTTCAACGTGGAAAGCGAGGCGGAACTGGACGCCATTGCCGCCGTCGCCGGTTCGATCGGAACCGTGGCCCCCGTGGCGTTGCGGCTCAACCCGGACATTGACGCCAAGACGCACGCCAAAACCACAACCGGAAAAAAGGGGAACAAGTTTGGCATGGACATCGAGCGGGCCGAACAACTGGCGGAGAAAGTGCTGGGGGACAAACGCCTGTCGCTGCGCGGCATCCACATGCATCTGGGCTCGCCCATCCTGACGACCGACCCCTATGCTGAAGCGGTCGTCAAAGCGGCCGAGGTCGTCGACAAATTCCGCCGCCGGGGGCATGACACGCGATGGATCAATCTGGGGGGGGGCTTTGGGATCAACTACCGTCGGCAGGAAGCGCTCCCGGCGTCGGCCTACGCGGAAGTGATCGTTCCGGTGATCCAAAGCGCCGGATGCCGCCTGGCGCTGGAACCGGGGCGATTCATTGTGGGCAATGCGGGGATTCTCCTGAGCCGCGTGATTTACACGAAACGCGAAGGGGGAAAGCTGTTTGTCATCCAGGACGCGGCGATGAACGATCTGGTGCGACCGGCGATGTACGACGCGTTTCACCGCATCTGGCCGGTGCGGCCAGCGGTGGAGCCTCCGGCTGACTATGAGTCCGAAGTCCCCGGCTGCGAGCCGGCGGACGTGGTGGGGCCGATCTGCGAATCGGGGGACTACCTGGC
>JBJXGA010000054.1:0-3245 GCA_046152955.1 Planctomycetales bacterium
CGTCTGTTTGTCTCGCCGTTCACCGATTTCGGTTTGAAATTCTCGTTCGTCAATATGCAGGATCTGGAAAGCGTCCGGCGGGCGATCACTCCCCAGACGAAGTGCATCTGGATCGAGACCCCCAGCAACCCGCTGCTCAACCTGGTCGATATCGCGGCATTGAGCCAGATTGCCAAATCCGCGGGGGCGATCACGATCGCCGATAATACGTTCATGTCCCCCTACTGTCAGCGTCCCTTTGAGCTGGGAGTGGATGTGATCGTGCATTCGACGACCAAGTATCTAAATGGACATTCCGATGTCGTGGGGGGGGCGATCATCACCCGCGACCAGCCGCATGCCGAGCGGATCGGCTACCTGGTGAACGCCCTGGGGCTGGCCAATTCGCCGTTCGACGCCTGGCTGGTGTTGCGGGGGATCAAGACGCTCGGGCCGCGAATGGAGGCACATCAACGCGGCGCCATGGCGCTGGCCCGGATGCTTCGTGAACATCCGCAAGTTGAGCGGGTGTACTACCCAGGGTTGCCGGACCATCCGCACCATGCGCTGGCCAAGCGCCAAATGAAGGGCTTTGGCGGGATGCTGAGCTTTGATGTCAAAGGGGGAGGCGCGCAGGCCGAAAAAGTCATGCTCGGCACGCAACTGTTCTCGATGGCTGAGTCGCTGGGAGGGGTGGAATCGCTGATGGAGCATCCGGAAACGATGAGCCATGCGTCGATGACGCTGGAAGCGCGCCGCGCGGCGGGGATCACCGAGAAGACGCTCCGGGTCTCCGTCGGGATCGAGCATCCGGACGATCTGATCGCCGATTTGAAGCAGGCGCTGGAGCGTTGACGGCAGGCGCGGAAGCTGGCGGGCGTGCTACTTCTCGGAAGTGCTGGCCACCTTGCGCGCGGTTTTGACGTCCTCAGGTTTCAAGACGTGCTTGATCCGGGCGTAGCGACCCGGATCCTTTTTGAATCGCGTGCGCGTCTCGGCGCTCTCGAACAGGTACAGTTCCCCTTCGTAATACGCTCCAAACTTGGTGTTGCCGCGCAGCGCCAGGTCGTTCTCCGCCAGAACCACCGGATCGCACCCGAGGAGCCGCGGGGCATACCGGGAGGGATTGACCCGAAATTCGTCCCGATTGGCAGCGGCGAGAAACAGAAACGTCTGCCCGTCATGTTCCGCGGCAAACTGCCGGCTGCCGGTCTTCCAGGTGCGGGTCGAGCGGAGCGTGACGGGGCAATACCCATCCATTGCCAACAGCGTGCCGGGGGGAGAGACCTCGCCAGGATCCGCGTCGGCGGGGTCTTCTTCGATGGCGTCGGCGGTCAACAATTTCGGTTCGGTCGGGTCGGGAACCAGTTTGATCCGGGGATTTCCGGAATTGGCCAGTTCAGTGGGGGTGCCGGTGGCCGGGGGATCGCTGGCTTTGACTTCGGTGATGGGAGGGGCGGGCTTGGCACGGGCGAGGCGTTTGCCATCGGCGGCGTACCGCGCGTCAATCCGTTTCAGCGACGACAGATATTTTTGCCGGTCTCCCAGGTATCCCTCGCTGCGCACCAAAACCACTCCCTGTTCGTCGAGAATCAGGTCGGTGGGCATCGACTCCACTTCGTACTTCTTTTGCCACTTGCCATTGCCCGCCTTGAGGTCAAGGTCGACCTTCACTGCGATGAAGCCGGCGTCCAATTGGCTCAACACAGCCGGGGTGTCCAGCAGCTCGCGCTCCATCTTGCGGCAGGGAGGGCAGGACTTCGTGTGGAAATGGACGACAACCGGCCGGTGCAGGCGTTGGGCTTCATCCAGCGCCTGGTCCATGTCGGTCAACCAGACCAGCTTGGGGGTGAGGTCGGCGGCGGAGGAAACGCCCGACAACTTGGCCGCAGCCAGCAACAGCACGATGGGGGCGAAGTGCCGAAGGCGCATTTCGACTTCCTGAACGGAGGCGGATCAAGGGAGACAGTGGACTCCTTCCATGTCTCATCGAGCCGTCAGGCGTTGAAAGCCTTGCAGAAGTGCATGCTCCAGGCAGGTTTCAGGCGATCATTGAATCAGGATTTTGGTCGTATCGAAGGCAACGCGCAGACGGGGGTCGTTAGGATCGGCACAATCGTTAAAATCTGTCGGTTTGCGCAAGATTTCAGGTGGCAAGTTCTGTCAATTTTCAAGGGGAAAGACAATGGAGCAGGAGGTCGCAGAGATCGCAGAGACAGGCGCGGCCACGGGCCACATGGATTCCAATTGACACTCCCCGCCAGTGATCAACGCAAGATCGATTGCCCAACCACGGCCAGATTTTCTCTGCGTGCTCTGCGCCCTCCTGTTCAGTTCTTTCTTTGGTTTCGGCCCCAGGCCGCGCTGTGTCCACCGCGCCGCGATTCAGCAAAGGCTCGTCTTTGCGCGGAGCTCTTCCAGCAGCCACAGAATTCGACGATTCGAAGCGCGCCTGGTTGCCACTTCACCCTCGAAGCCGCAATCCGGTCCCATGAGGCCAGAGTGTGTCACCCGGCCGAGCGGCGCTTACGCGAGGATCTCTTCGATGGGCCGGCCCCCGTGGGCGATGGGGACCGGACGGCCGACCTTGTCGTGGACCAGCATCTCGGGATCGATTCCCAGACATCGGTAGATTGTCGCGCAGATGTCGGCGGTGCTCGCCGGATTGACCGCCGGATAGGCGGCCTGCGCGTCGCTGGCGCCGTACACTGTGCCGCCGCGGATTCCGCCACCGGTGAAAATCACGGAATAGCAAAACGTCCAGTGATCGCGCCCGGCATTGCCATTGATCCGCGGCGTGCGGCCCATCTCACTCATGACGACAACCAGCGTTTCGTCGAGCTGGCCGCGCTGGTCGAGATCCTCCAGCAGCGCGGTGAACGTCTGGTCGAACCCCGGGAGCTTGTTGTTCTTGAGAATCCAGAAATTCTGGGTGTGGGTGTCCCAGGCGTCGTAGTCGATTTTGATCCGATCCCAATACAGATCCCAGGTGACGTTGACGAATCGGATTCCCTGCTCCACCAGCCGCCGTCCGATGAGCGCACTTTGGCCGAACAGCGTGCGGCCGTAACGATCGCGGAGCGCGGGGTCGACCCCCTCCAGGTCAAAACAGGACCGGAGCTTGGAAGACGTGACAATCTCGAAGGCCCGCTCCTGGGCGCGGGAATATCCGGCCAGCGAAGGCTGCGACTCGGCCCGGCGGAGCTGGTCGTCAACCTGCTGAAGCAACGTGCGGCGCGTGTTCAGCCGGTCGATCGTGATTTCCG
>JBJXGA010000073.1:0-8552 GCA_046152955.1 Planctomycetales bacterium
TGCACCAGATTGACCCCCGCTTCCACCAGACGCCGGGCCATCAGCAGCGACCAGCCGAAGGAGTTCTTGCCATACCGCTCCTGTGTTTCGGGACTGGCCGCAGTGACATCGATCGCGTCACGAATCCTCCGGTCATTGAGCAGCGAAATGGCTCCTTGGCGATGCCGGTCGAATTGTTCAATCTGCGCGAATCGATCCAGATCGGCCCGCTGCCGATCGATATGTCCCAGCAATTCCAGCCGATGATCGAGTCGTCCCGGACCAAACCCCTCCGGGAGCGTCAGGCTGGGGGCCTGAAACGCCGTGCGACGCGGCATGTTGGGGCGTTCCTGATGATCGAATTCGTATTCAGGATAGGCGCCGTATCCCAGCGAATTGTAGGGGGACGATTCGATGAACCACGGATCGTGCCGGGTTCCCATCAGTCCGCCAAACTGACCGGGAATCACCCGCCGCGAGTAGTGAATCAGTTTTTCGGGGAGCACCACCGCCGGCGGAAGATTGTTCCGCGGGCGGGTCACCGCTCCCGCCACCGAGGCAATCGATGGCCAATCGGTCGGCATCGGCACCGACGGATTGAATCCGGGAGGCAACGGCGTCTGCCCGGTCAGCATCATGTGATGCCCGGCTGAATGGTCGTTCGTCGTATGCGTCAGCGACCGACACAAGGCCCACAGGTGGCTGCGCTGCGCCAACAGCGGTAAGTGTTCGCAAATCGAAAGGCCGGGAGTGCTGGTTTCGATGGGACGGAATTCCCCACGAACATCAGCCGGAGCCTCCGGCTTCATGTCGAAGCTGTCATGTTGTCCCAGCCCCCCCGACAGGAAAATGTAAATGACAGAGCGCGCCTTCGCAGGGAGCGCCCCACCGGGGGACTCAGCCGCGCGGGCTTCGCGGAGCGCCTGCAGATGGTTGGTTCCCAAACCCAAAAGCCCCACGGCCCCCGCCTGCAGAGCAAAACGCCGGCTGCAACGGGGATGCTGGGCTGGTGCGGCGGAACGACTCAGATCAGGCATGGGGGGGCAAACCGGCAGAGAATGCAGAACGTGTTCCAGCGGCCACAGCTCAATGGCGCTCATCTACTATGGCATATCGACACAAGTATAAGCCACACTTGATGCGACGGCAAGCGGGAATGCGCCCCGGCAGCGACGGGGTGTCGGAGTCGTGGTCATTTGTAGCGGGCGCCGCGGCCGCTAGCGACCGGCGCGGTGATGCGGGTATGATTCAGAACAGGGATTGCTGGTTGGGCCGTTCGAATTCGGAAGCTGCGGCCAGTTTTCATGTTGAACATGGGAGGGTTGGGACATGACGAAGACAGTCCATGGAATTGTGCATGGAAGGATGATCGAAGTCACCGATGAACTTGGTATTGCCGACGGTCAAGAAGTCGAAATCCAAATTCAGCCAGTTTCCGGGAAGCGGACCTGGGGTGAAGGAATTCTCCGATCTGCCGGTGCGATGGCACCTTTTTGGACCGAAGAAGACGACCGCATTCTGGAAGAGATTCGCCAGAATCGTAGTCGCACCAGCCATCGGGAAATTCCGGAATGAGCTTCCTGCTAGACACCAACATCTGTTCGGCACATTTCAAGCGCCCTTCAGGTCTGGCCCATCGATTTATCCAGTACACCGGTCGATTGTCCATCCCCACGATCGTTTTGGGCGAATTGTACGCTTGGGCATACCGTCGTGACGATCCCCAGCCTCTCTTGCGGTTTATCAATGACGATCTCTTGCTTGATCTGGCGGTATTGCCGTTCGATGACTTGGCTGCCGAACAGTATGGGAAGCTTCGCGGCCAGTTCTTGCGCCAAGGATTGGTTGTCGGCGAGCCAGACCTGATGATCGCCTCCGTCGCGCTCGTCCATGATTTGACGCTCGTCACGCACAACACCAAAGACTTCGAGAAGATTCCGAACCTGCGATTGGAAGACTGGCTAACGCCGTGACGGACTCCCGCAAAAAAGAGGAGCGATTTCGCCCGGCGCGTCGAGGCGATTCGTGCCGCCTCGGAATGGGATGAAACCGCCCAATCAAAAACCCTGCAGAAGTCGGCACCTCCTTCTCCGGCAAAACTCCCCGACAACTCATCGATCAAACGCCGCTCCGACAACGTCCCACACCCGGTCCGCCATTGCCTGGTGGCCGGATTGCGAGAGATGGATGCTATCCAGCGTGGCATCAAAGCTGCCCAGGACTGACAGCAGGATCCGTTTGGGCAGGAGGTGTACCTGGTATTCCCGGGCCAGGCGGCGCTGGGCGCGGCCATATTCCTGGCAGAAGGGAGGGAGCGGCAGTTCGAACATCACGATCTGCCGATTCTCTTTGGAAAGATGTCCCAACAGCTTTTCCAGATCGCGCGCGAATTTCTCCGGCGACGTGGAGCCCAAGACGTCGTTCCCCCCGATTTCAACGATGACGAGCGGGGAGTCGATCGTCTGCGCTTGAACCCGTTTCAGCGCTGACGCCGCTGTTTCGCCGATTTGCGAGATGTCTTGAATCTGAAGATCGTGCTCCCGTCCGAGAATCCGCGGCCAGGTCTCGGATTTGTCATCCCCACCCGTCCCGGCGGTCACCGAATCGCCGATGATCGTGATCTGGCGGGAGGGGGCGAGTTGCAGCGAAGGGACGAAGTGATTCGGGAGCTCGATGACGGCGGCTCCCAGCCAGAGGAGGATCATGCACCAGGCTGTCAGTCGCCTTCCGCGCTGCCGGAACCAGGAGGCGACCCACGCCAGCGTGACGACGACCAGAAGCGCGGCATACCACTGCGGGGTGGGAGCCGATGAAAGCAGCACGGCGAAGAAGCCGCACGCAAACGCGGCAAACGTCAGACGACGAAAACGCTGCGAACTCAAAGAGAACACAGCCGCCACGATCAACAGGGCGATCCCGCTGAAAAAGGACTGCCCGCTGGCCACGTGATAGACGAGCCAATGCATAGATCGTGTTCCTGTTCGAACGGACCTACCTGCGCTGCTGAACTCAGGGAGCCACTGGAAAATCGAGTCCAGTTGGGATCTTGTTTCTTAACGGCGATCGCCCAATCCTCGGCGCCGCCCCCCCCTCCCCTGCTCCGTCCCCCGTCCCCCGCCCCCCTTATTGCGAGTCCGGAATCTCCACGATCACACGGTCCCCTTCGATGCGTGTCGCGAACTTCGTATGACAGATCCGCGCGTTGAGACAGTTTTGACCGCTCGTCACATCGAATTGCCAACCGTGCCAGGGGCAGGTGATGATGGAACCTCGCAACGTCCCCTCTCCCAGGGGACCGCCGGCATGCGGGCAGACCCCATCCAGGGCGTAAAACGTCCCCTCGACGTTGAATAGGGCGATGACCTGATCCCCCGCCAGAACCTCTTTCGCCGTCCCCGAGGGGACATCGCTGACCGCTGCGACTGGGAATGCCTGTGGCATGTTGCAACTCCTACTTTTTGATGTGCGACCGGCGATTTCCGGTCGAATGAGTGATGCCTGACGCGCAGGTCACGGATCCTTCCGGACAGCCGGTTCAATGACTGTGACGCGCCGGTTGATCCCGATTTCCGCCAATTCCTGCACAAGCCCCGACGGCCAGGCAATGACCAGCCGTTCCACCGTGGCCGCTTGCGGAATGCCGAAGTGGCAGGCCAGCTCGCTGTGCGACAGATAACTTCCCCCCCCTTTCACCTGCCGCGTCTGCTTCCCGGCGGAAGTCACGAGCGTCAAGCGGGCGCCGACGGCATCGCGCGGAGAGCGGACTCCCACCAGCCTCACGCAGAGCCAGCCATTGTCGGTCGGGGTCTCGTTGCGCAACAATGCCGCCGGTTCGTTCATGGGGGACAGAACCAGATCCAGGTCGCCATCCTGATCCAAATCGCCGCAGGCCACGCCGCGCCCCAGATGCGGCTCGGCCAGATAAGGACCAGCCGCCGGCGCGACATTCTCAAACCGTCCCCGCCGGTTTTCAAACAACAGCGGTGGCTGCCGCACCGGTGAATTTGTTGGATAGCGGATGACGTGCCCGTTGGAAACGAACACATCCTCGTCTCCATCCCGATCCAGGTCGAAGAACAGCGTTCCGAAGCTGACAAACAAGCCTCCGACCGCCGTGACGCCGGTCGAGCGGCTCACATGCAGAAACTGGCAGTCTCCTTCATTGCGATACAGCGCGATGCTCTCGTTCTCAAAATTCGCCACCCACAAGTCGGGAAGGCCGTCCAGGTTGTAGTCGCCGATGTCCACCCCCATGCTGCCGTCCGCCGAAGCCCGATCGGAGAGCGCGGTCCCGCTGATCTCGCCGGTCTCCTCGAACCGGCCCTCCCCCCGATTGCGATAGAGAAAATTCGGCGTGGTGTCGTTCCCCACATAAATATCGAGGTCACCATCCAGATCGAGGTCGCCGATCACCACTCCCAACCCCTTCCCGTCGGCACGCAGCCCGGCCTCTTTCGAGCCATCCCGAAACGACCCGTCCCCATTGCTGAAATACAAAATGTCGGGCAGCCCCTCGAATTTTCGGGGGGGGCAAATGTCCCGCTCGTCGGGAGTCGAACCCAGGCAGACCGGATCGTTGTCGAACGACCAATTCACATAATGGACAACGTACAGATCGGCGGCGCCATCCCCATTCAGATCTCCCCAGCCGGCGCTGGTGCTCCAGGAGGTATCGGTCAGTCCTGCCCGCTGCGCCGATTCGAAAAACATGCCATCCCCCTGGTTATGAAACAGCCGCAAGCCTCCATAACCAGTCACCAGAAGATCCGGAAAGCCATCGTTGTCGTAGTCGGCGATCGCTACGCCGTGGGAGTAATAGGGGGATTCCCCCACACCGGCCACCGTCGTGACTTCGGCGTATTGATCGGGGCCTAAGGCTCGAAACAGTGCTCCCGGCTCACCAGCGATCGTTCGGGGTGACTCAAACTTCCCTCCTCCCGTCAGGAAGATGTCGGTCCATCCGTCGCCATCAAAATCGAGCAGCCCCACTCCACCCCCCAGCGATTCCACAATCGAGGCGTGCCCCGGTCCCTGGCCGTCTCGGTAGGTGAAGCGGAGCCCCGATTTCTCGGCGGATTCGACAAACCGGGCGACCGTTTCGGGTGCCCGTTTGGTCCCCCCGTTCGACTTTCCCCCCCGCTTGGTGACAGCACTTGTGTCGTCGGTTGCTCCAACGGTCGTCCCACCGGTCGTCGCCGGTGGGGGGGAGGTGGAGGGCTGATTGTTGCAGCCCGCGATAACCATCCACAGCAGGAGAGAGGCGCCGAGCACGGCGACAGGCCGGACCTTGGATGCCAACGCCGTCATGTGATCTCTTCCACCACGTTTCCTTCCACGTCGGTCAGCCTGAAATCGCGGCCGCTGAAGCGGTAGGTGAGCCGGGTGTGGTCCAATCCCATCAGGTGCAGCAGTGTCGCATGCAAATCGTGGATGCTGACTTTGTCTTCCACCGCCTTGTGGCCAATCTCGTCGGTCTTGCCGTAGTGCGTTCCCCCCTTGACTCCTCCTCCCGCCAGCCAATAGGTGAAGGCGTGGGGGTTGTGATCGCGCCCCGTCCCGCCCTTCTGCACGATCGGCAGCCGTCCGAACTCGCCCCCCCACACGACCAGCGTCGAGTCCAGCAACCCCCGCGATTCCAGATCGGCCAGGAGGGCGGCAATCGGCTGGTCCGTTTCGGCGGCGAAACCGGAGTGATTCTTCTTGATGTCGGCGTGGCCATCCCAGCTCAACTCGTTATCCATCCCTCCCGAGTAAATTTGGACAAAGCGGACTCCCCGTTCGACCAGCCGCCGCGCGATCAGGCACTGCTTGGCGAAGTGCGTACACTTCTGATTGTCCAGGCCGTACAGCTTTTGCGTCGCCTCCGACTCCTGCGCCAGATCAATCGCTTCAGGAGCCGCCATTTGCATCCGGTAGGCCAACTCGAACGACTCGATCCGGGCGGCCAGATCGGGCGCGCCGGGAGTCTGCTCCAGTTGACGGCGATTCAATCTGGCCAGCAGGTCGAGTTGGGCGCGCTGCTGGCGGTCGGTCTGCTCGGCCGGGCGCACCAGGTCATCCAGCGGCGCCCCCTGCGGCTTGAGGGCCGTTCCCTGGTAAATGCTGGGGAGGAAACCGGCCCCCCAGTTCTGAGCGTGGCCTTTGGGAATGCCGCGTCCCAGCGTGTCGTACATCACGACAAATGCCGGCAGGTTCTGTGTTTCTGTACCCAAGCCGTAAGTGATCCACGAACCGACGCACGGAAACCCCATCCGCGTCGAGCCAGTATTGATCTTGAACAGCGCCGGAGAATGGTTGTTCGAATCGGTGAAGCAGGAATGCAGAAAGGCCATTTTGTCGACGTGCCGGGCCATCTGCGGAAAAATCTCCGAGACCCAGGTTCCCGATTGGCCATGCTGGGCGAACTGGAACGGCGACTTCATCACCGGCCCGACCTGGTCGGTGAAAAACCCTGTATTCTTGTCGAATCCCTCGAGTTCCTTACCGTCGCGCTTTTCAAGTTCCGGCTTGTAATCCCAGGTATCGACCTGGCTGGGACCGCCGTTCATGAAGAGCCAGATCACCGCCTTGGCCGGCGCGGAAAAATGTCCCTTTCGGGGGGCCAGAGGATTCACATAAGGGGTGGCGGCGGCGCTCCCGGCATCAGCCAGCAACTGCTCCTGCTGCAACAAACCGGCCAGGGCGACCAGTCCGGCCCCTCCCCCAGCGCGCTGGAGAAACTCGCGACGCGAAGCGTAGGCGGGATGCGGGGGAGCAAACCATCGCGGAACGTTCATGGAGAGCCTCGATGCGGACGCCAGCGCAGGATACCATGACAGAAGACCCCGCGAAACCGTTGTTTCCGCGGGGTCTTCGATCAATGTGACGTGCAGCGCACCGCGCAGGACTCGAACCTGCAACCTTCGGTTCCGTAGACCGATGCTCTATCCATTGAGCTAGCGGTGCAGAGGCCACTTGACCCCTGTTTTTCCGCGTTTATAATGACCTTGTTGACTCGGCGGCAATATCCGTGGCAATAAATCAGGTCCAACGCGGAAGGTGTATCATGCCAAAAACATCCGGAAGACGCAAGGGTGGTCACAACAAAGGTTACTTTTTCCGCACGGGACGCGGCTGGTTTGCCGTTGATCAAGGGCAGTTCATTCCGCTGACGAACGCGAGTGGAGGTCGGCTGCGCGACCGGGATTCCCCGGACGTCAAGGAAGCCTACGCTCGGTACCTGCTTTCTCGGGGGAAGCCCACATCGACGCCGACGGACGTCCAAGTCGGATTTGTTTGCGCGAAATACCTCGATCATCTGAAATCCCAGATCGATGAGATCGGATCCGACGCGCGCGGGATCGCCAAAACGTTCCGTGACCGGGGACAGACGTTGTTCGACTTTTGTTACGGCCTGCCGGGCAAGTTCTTCTGCGACGGCGATAAAGAGAAGCGGGAACTCAAAGGGGTCGGAAACCTGCCCCGACAGGCATGCGCGAATCGAATTGGTGTGGATGCTTGAGAACATGCTTAAAAACGAACTATCAACGAACGGACAGACGGCGGTCGTGCTCCGTTGATCGACCGACCCCAGACGAAACACATACAAACGGATGCAGCAGACAAAAGGGAGAAGCAGCTTGCCTCGGCGTCAGCCGAGTGCGAACCAAGCCCACGGCGAAGGTTCGCAGGGGTGCAGGGGCGCGGCCCTTGCCCTTCAGACATAGCGACCGGCAGGGAGCGTCCGTGCTCCGCGAACGAATGTGAGCGGAATAGCACGGGATGGCTGAAGGGCAAGGGGCCGAGGAGCGGAGCGATGAGAGCCCCTTGCACCCCCAAGCTGCTGCGGGACAACAACTTACAGAACAACACCCACAAACACGGGGGTGTCCTACCCCGGACAGGTTGCGGACAGGTTTTGGTACACCCACCCGGTACACCCTGCCGTCATGGGCGAGAGCGGTCGAGCGCCGCGCGAACTGGCTCATCAGTCGCCGGCAGCCTGCAAGCTGTTGCCCCGCCATGTTTGTGTTTTGCGTGCTGTTCATGTGTGTGTTTCCGGCGCCCTACGGCTGCGCGGGAGGTTGGCTCGACATCGGCTTTTTGATCAGCGAGGTCGGTTCGCCGACGCAGGGATAGAAGACCGGTGAATGGAGAAACTTCTCGGGTGTGAGATCGGTGGCCGATGCGAAGCGCCACAGGTGCGCGCCTGGTTTCTCCTTGATTGCGGCTCGGAGGGCTTCCCGTCGTTTTGGGGACGGTGCCACCATGATCACGGCAAACGCGTTGACGGTTTCCTGGGGGAAATGGCGGCGTTGAAGATTGAGTTCGGCCATGACCGCGTACCCTTTGGTCTTGCTCGACGCGACCTGAAGCACGCCGGACGTATTTCGATCCTGCTCGACGTAGAAGACTTTCTTGTGGCCTTGCATCGACAGCAGGAATGCGGCGTCGGGAGCGCAGATCAACTTGGGTTCGGCCCGAAGCAGGGTGTAGAGACGGTACCGCTTTTCCGGCACCGAGTCGTCCTTGTTCACGATGTCCCACTCGTTGATCCATCCGAAGTTGTGGATGCGTTGATGTGGGAGCCACCG
>JBJXGA010000078.1:0-4418 GCA_046152955.1 Planctomycetales bacterium
CTTCGGGGGGTAACTACTCGGTTGTTCTGAACGGCCAGAACGGGAACGATCTGGCCTTTGCCGATTACGCCACGGGCATCCCCGTTGGCCAGGCGCGCGTAACCTTCAATGGTGGACCGAATACCTCCGCTGGAGACTCGTTGCGGATCGCTGGCGATGGTGTCGGCACGGGGAGTTACACGCCGAGCAATATCGAGATCGGAGGCGGCTCGGTTCAGGTCGGCGGCAACCTGTTCGACTTCACCAACGTGGAACCGCTCGTCGTTCATGGCTTGTCCGACCTGGATGTCGTCACGCCGCCAAGTGTGGCGGCGAACCTGACGGTCGACAGCATCCGCGTCGCCGATCTGAACCTGAAGAATCTGGTCCTGCATACGTTGACCGTGGACGGAGCTGTGGGCTGGGAAGCTCGGCAGGAACTGATCTTGAACGATCCCGCGCTGGATACCAAGCATGCCGGTCAAGCGGTTGCAACGAGCGGCAACACGCTGGTCGTGGGTGCCGAGCGGGAAGACGGAATCGATGGCAGCGTCATCTTTCCGGGTGTGGCGACCGTCTACACCTGGAACGGCTCGTGGGTGGAACAGACCAAGCTCTATCCCAGCGACCGTCTGAGCGCCGGGCTGGGATTCGGCAATGCCGTGGCCATCGATGGCAACACCATCGTGGTCGGTGCGCCGAGGGATAACAGCAACGGTTTCCGGTCGGGGGCCGTTTACGTATTCGTCCGAGATGGAAACTACTGGACCGAGCAGGCCAAGCTATGGGCGGATGACGCTCAGAACTGGGACGAATTTGGCGGTTCCGTGTCGCTGACCGGTGACACGCTTTTCGTTGGAGCGGCGGGTAGCAGGGATTCCGTGTACGTCTTTCTCCGTTCCGCGGGGCGGTGGAGTCAGCAGGCCAGGCTGACCAGCACGGGAATCGACGACTTCGGTCGATCGGTTGCCGTGGTGGGATCCACGGCGGTTATCGGGGCTCCCAATACGTTCGTCGGGGCCGAGTATTCGGGAGTGGCCTATGTCTACACGGGTAGCGGCAACAACTGGCAACGAGCTGCGACGCTCACTCCCTCGGAACCGCAACATTGGGAAGCGTTCGGCAGTTCGGTGGGCATCACCTTGAACGACGGCGGAAAGATCGTGGTGGGCGCGCCGTACTGGGATAACAATCCCACCGGACTCAACGGCAATTCGGACCATGGCCGGGCGTTTGTGTTCGAGGGATCGGGAGGGAATTGGACGCGCACGGCTCGACTGACCGCCGATGCCGGTCTGCCTGCCAGCGACGGCCCCCCGGAGAAGCAGGCCTTTGCCAATTTTGGTCAGGCGGTCCAAGTCGACGGCAACATGGTGGCGGTTGGGGCCCCCAACTACAGCGGTACCAGCACCGCCCAAGGCGCGGTCTACATGTTCTACCGGCTCCCCGATCAAGGCTCGAATACGGGGGCCAGTTGGACGCGGTCGAGTGGCGCCAGCGGCTCCGGCAAGCTGATTGCCGCCAGTCCGGCCGGCTCGGATCCCAGCTCGTCCGACTATGCCGCCCCGGATCGCTTCGGCACCAGCATCGCCTTGAGCGGGCAGCGGATCGTCGTGGGAATCCCCGGGTTCAACGATGGCGCTCGCCGGGACGTGGGGGCGACTCGGACCTTTACCACCGATTTGGCGTTGCCCGGCACCAGCTTGGCGCAAATTGCCGCCGAACTGCTCCCCGATCCGCGTGCGTCCGACGACAATTCGAACGGAGCATCCCGATTCGGCTCGTCCACTTACTACGACGCCCCTTCGCGAACACTCTTCGTCGCGGACCCGAACCTGGCCAACGCGGTCTTCGTGTACATCAATGAAGGCCTGTCGTGGCGCCATGTGCAGACGTTGGCCGTTGGGGGCGCCTTTGGCTTCGGAACGGACATCGCCGTGGATGGCGATCGGCTGGTCATCGGCGCTCCCGATTCCAACCGCGTTCTCATCTATCAGCGCGCTGGCGAACAATGGAACCACACGGCCGACCTGTACGGCAGTGGAGGATTCGGTACGTCCGTAGCCATCAGCGGCAATCTCCTGGTGGTTGGAATGCCCAGCGCCACGACCCGTTACAACTCTACCGACCAGCCCATCCCCGGGCAGCTGGACATGGGGGTCACCGGTGGCGCCGTGACCTTCCGTTTCAATGGCTCGGTTTGGAATCGGGAAGACATCCTGTTCCCCTACGAGAACGGACTGCCCGATCGGACATGGAATTGGTACACGCACACGCCGAGCAATTGGAATCATGTCACGTTAAACGGGGCGTTCCGGGGTATCGGGTCGCACCTCCTGTCGGCACCTCCCAGGAGCACCCTGGTGCTTCAACCCGGCATGCGGGTCCTGATCTGGGCCAAGGAAGATAACATCTATCAATGGGACAACTGGGGAGTCGATACGCAGACGATTACGCTCCCGAATTTTCAGATGAACGGCGTGTTGCACGTCGGCACGATCGATTCGGGGACCGTTCTGGTGCCGTTCCCTTTTTTGTTTGGTCAAATCTTCTACTTCCCGGTTGCGACACCCGCGGCGAACGTGTCTTATCACGATAAGCCCACACAGACCTATTACGCCGGTCATACGTGGGTCACCTACACCTACAAGAATTCAAACCATTCGCAGTACTCGCTCAATCCATACACTCACGTGACCCTGGTAGATTCCGGCAACAACGGGAGCTTTCGCTGGAACGCAAACTACACCGGATCCTTTGTTAACGGGTCGTTCGATACGGGTTTCGATCACAAGATTGACCGCGTCTTTGTGTCGTCGACAAGACAGACCCACACGCGCACCGATCCGGTGGCGATTCCGAGCGACTACCGGGTACATGGCGCCGGCTTCGGTTCGGCCGTCAGTATCGTTGGGAATCGGGTCTTCGTGGGAGCTCCTGGCGAATCTCGGATGGCTTCCTATGACGTGAGTCAGTCCGACTACAGCTACTGGAATGCCAATATCGGAGGGTTTGTCGGCGCGCCGCTCCGTCCGTATCGGTACCGTGACGATGCGGGGAGTTTCGGCGCGGAGTTACAGGCTCGCAATACCGAGGAAGTAATCGTCGGCGCTCCGGGCAGTGGAATCGTGGCGTGTTTCCAGCCGAATACCTTCTCCAATGGCAGCATTGCGGGAACCTCCGGGGGGCCCGGCGGTCTGGCCGGCGACGAATCGATCGCGGCCCGCGGAAACCATCTGCTGGCGGGGAGTGCCAGCGCGAATGTTGCCGCCCTGTACACGTCGAACACTTGCGCCTATGTCAACCAGACCTACGAGCCCTACATCGACAGCGGCGTAACGATGATCAAGGACACCCGCAACGTCGGGTTCGGCCGCGGCGGACAGTTGATCAGCGAGGGATTTGTTGTTGTCGGTACGCAGCAGAACAGTACCTTCGGTAACCCGCTCTATAACTTCCGTCGCCGCGGTCCCGCCTGGAGCGGTGGGGAAACGACGGTCCCAGCGCGACCACCGCTGGGAGAACTCGGCTCGAGCGTCGCCGTCGACGGCAACACCGTCGCCATGGGCGCCCGCGATTACGATAGCCGCGGAGCCGTGTTCATCTACGGCGCCGATTCGGCGACGCCCAATTTCCGGGTGCAACCGGCGGACCTCGATCCGGGAGACCAGTTCGGTGCCAGCGTAGCGCTGCATGGCGATCATCTGGTCGTGGGAGCGCCGAGCAAAGCCGGCGGAGCCGGTTCGGTCTACATGTTCCAGCGGATCGGAAGCGAATGGATCCAGACGGCCGTCTTCCGCGGTGCCGCCGGCGCGCGGCTCGGCACGTTCCTGGCCGTCGAGGGGAGTCAGGCCGTCGTCGGAGCACCTGGACAACCGGGGGCCGCCGAACAGAACAAGAACCTGGTCTACTTCTACGAACTCACCACCGGCGCCGGCTGGCAGCAGACGCAGGTACTCAGCGATGCCGGTGCACGCGGGGTGGGGGGCGAATACGGTGCCGCCGTATCCCTGGAAGGTAACACGGTCGTGATCGGCGCGCCAGACGCCGACTTCCATCGCGGCGTCGCCGAGGTCTACGTCAAGTCGGGAAGCGTCTGGACGCTCCAGCAGACGATCCTTGGTCGCGATACGGGCGCCGTCGACGGCGACCGTTTTGGTGCGGCCGTCTCGGTCAGCGGCGATCGTCTGGCGGTCGGCTCGCCGGGCGTGCAGAGTTCCAAGGGGGCCGTGCGGACCTTCAGCCGCATCGGCGGCACGTGGTCCCTCCTGCAGGAACTCTCGTTAGCCAGCGGCGTAGCCAATGACTACTTCGGATTCTCGCTGGCCCTCGACGGCGACCAATTGCTGGTCGGAGCCTATGGTGTGGCCGATGGCGCGGGCAATCGCAATCGTGGTGCCGCATTCGCCTTCCGACTCAGCAACGGCGAATGGCGGAAC
>JBJXGA010000084.1:0-3413 GCA_046152955.1 Planctomycetales bacterium
TACTTCGATTCCCGCGATGATGATCGGTTGGTCGGACTGAGGGACTGGCTGGCTCATGCGCCATACCTTTCCCGAAAACCCACTTTCGTGTAAATACCAGTTTCCGAGGGGTTATTGAGCAGTTACCGATGGGGGAGATCCCGGGGAATCGGCCGCGGTGGAGATCGAGCAGGCGCGGTGCCTGTCAGTAACCGTCTGGTGCGGCGATTTCCCTCTTTCCGCGTCGCGCGAATTGGAGGATGACCGGCGACTGGTCGCGCGCCTGGGGGATTGGTGTCTCCAGGCCTATCCCCAGGAAATCGAGGAGGCTGTTTGGGACCGGGTTCAATCGCAGCGGCTGCATAGCGTCGCCTGAAGTCCTGACGCCGTCGGTTGTCAAACCGGCGCAAGGAAGTCGCCCCCCCGAAAACTGACACAGTCCATCATTCTGTCGATCTCCACGAAAGGACCAAGCCATGAAACCAGAGCAAGCCCCCTGGCCGACGCGGCCACGCTGTCCACACCACGACGTTCCGATGCTGGTGGGACGAACGAAAGGGAAGCTCCAATACCGCTATTGCAATGTCCCCGGTTGCGACGAGTCGCGGCGCACGCGGCGGCGTGATTTCTCGGACCCTGGGGACGAACTGTCGGTCACTCAAACCGGCGGGGTGAGCGAATATCGGATCACTCGGCGGCAGGGAGAGGCACTGCGGATCGAAGGGCCAGCCACAATCCGCGTCAGCCGTCGCGTCACGCTGATTGTCGAGGCGGCACACACCACGCGCGTCGAACGCGTGGAGACTCCGTGAGGTGGGCGTGGCAAGCATCTCGGAGCGCGGCCTCCAATCTCCCGCGTGTTCAATTCGCATCCGATTGCGATACGTCCCGGGTGAGTGTCCCACGGCATCCCAGCCGCGGCCGATCGAGGTTCCTGCGAGCGTCAGCCAAATCGCCGCCGGTGACTGCGGGGAGTCCCCGAGCAAGTGAAACTCGATCGCATTGACGGGCACTCCCCAGCCGGCGGTGGGAGAGAACTCGCGCCCAGCCTGTCCTCCCCAGTCGTCGAAGACGATCCGCGCAAACGCTCTTCCATTGTTCCACAGCGTGATAACCAGTGGCGTATCCCTGGTCAGCCGACCGCGCCCCAGTTCAGAAAATGGTCCCTTCTCTCCCGAATTGGCAACGACAATTTCACGGCTTCACGATCGTCCCATCCCGGCGGCGGAGCGTCCCCCACGGCATGTCGAATGGAGGATCGTCGGCAATCGGAAATTTTCGCGCCAGCTCTTCATCCACATCGATCCCGAATCCCGGCTTGTCGCTGGCATAGTAATACCCGTTCTTCAGCTCCGGACATCCTGGAAAGACCTCTTCTTCGGCCGGCGTGAAGAGCCGCGCTTCTTGAATGCCGAAATTCGAAACCGCCAGGTCCAAATGCACATTGCAGGCGTGCCCGACCGGCGACACGTCTCCGGGGCCATGCCAGGCGGTCCGGACAGCGAAGAATTCACACAACGCCGCCACCTTGCGGGCCATCGTCAAGCCCCCCACCTGGGAGATGTGAATGCGGATGAAGTCGATCAGCCGTTCCGAGACCAGCGGCAGCCATTCGTTGGGATTGTTGAACAACTCCCCCATGGCGATTGGCGTACTCGTTTGCTGCCGCAGGTTGCGGAAATATCCGACGTCCTCCGGAGCGAATGGGTCTTCCATGAAGTACGGTCGGAACTTTTCGACATCCTTGACCATCTGCATCGCCAGGATGGGCGGAACGCGCTCATGAATGTCGTGCAGCAGTTCCACGTCGTCTCCCAGTTTGTTTCGCAGGTGCTCAAACAGCCGGGGGACCAGCCGCGCGTAGGGGCCCGGCTCCCACACATCGACCCGGCGATTGGGGGGAAGCTGCTGGTCGTTACCGGCGCCCCCACCGGCGCCGCCGGAGCCATACGTGGCCAACCCCGGCACGGTCGATTGAACGCGAACGTATCGATACCCCTGCTCCTGGAATTTGCGGACCTGTTCTTCCACCTCCTCGAACGTGCCCCCCGAGGCATGCCGATAGGTATCGACCGCTTCGCGGCACTTCCCTCCCAGGAGCTGATACACGGGCAACCCGGTCCGTTTTCCCAGAATGTCCCACAGTGCCATATCGACGCCGCTCAGCGCGTTTCCCAGGACCGGTCCATTGCGCCAATACGAACTGACAAACGCCGACTGCCAGGCGTCCTCAATGCGGGTGGCGTCTTTGCCGATCAGAAACGGCTTGAGGTATTTGTCGACCGCCGTCTCCACCGCCCGCGCCCGCTGCGTGAACGTGGCGCATCCCAGACCGTACAAACCGGGCTCATTGGTGAGGACTTTGACCACCACCAGGCGAATCTTTGCCGGCGCGGTGAGGATCGTTTGAACGTCGGTGATCCGCAGCGGAGGGAGCCCCCGCCGGGCCGCCGCCACCGCAGGAGGCTCGGCGTCTCCTCCCGCCCCCCCTTCCGCCATACTGTTCCAACCGATGCCGTGCCATCCCAAAGCGGCAGTCCCAAACAGCGACGACTTCAACCATCCTCGGCGATCCATGGAGAGGTTCCTTGTGAGGAGAGAAAGACAATCCAGGCAGGCGTGCGTGATGCCAGCGACACCTTATCGGAATTGTCGCTCTGTCGCACGTCTGGAGTAGCGCCGCATCGCCGACCACCCCCCGATCGTCTCTGCTTCCTCTGCGTGCTTCTGTTCAATTCCCAATTGGGCGCAGTTCCACGAAAATGCCTCACGCGGAGACGCGGAGGTCGCAGAGAAGGTGATGGCGTTGGAAACGATGGAGCTGAGACGGTAGCCCATCGACAGCGATCCAAATAGAATGGTTTGGCCGACCACGGCCCGATCCTCTCCGCGTCTCCGCGTGAGCAATCGTGATCGCGAGATAGAAGGACGAACTTCCCGCGAAACCACTCAGTGTCCTTCGGTTCAATCCGTTTTTTGGTTGCGGCAGAAGGCCGTGCCAAGCCCTCCTGTTCAATTCTCTCTTGGGTTGCGCTGCCGATGGTCGAGCCAAGTCTTCCAATTCTTGCGATGGGACCATCCTCCGGCTTTTCACCAGACTGTGCTGAAATGCTATGATCGCCGGAGTCGGCGACCGACCCACGTTCAACCCCTGATGAGACACTCCCCATGTCCGCGGCTCACCTGACCCGTCGTCATTTTCTGCAAACCGGTCTGGCGGCCTGCAGCGCGTCATTGATATTGCCCAGGGCGTTCATCGGCGCCGAACCGCCGCGTCGTCGGATCAGGTATATCGACATCCACACCCACCTGGGGGCGTTCTATGCCGATCGGGAATTGACCGCCGACCTCTTGGTCCGGTTCATGGACGCGCATAACGTCGAGAAGGCGTGCGTCCTCCCTTTGATCTCGCCCGAGTCGGCGCCGGTGGTGCA
>JBJXGA010000307.1:0-3242 GCA_046152955.1 Planctomycetales bacterium
AACTGCCCCAGTCGATCGAGAAAAGCTTGCCATGTTCCGGAAGCATAAAGACCCAGCAATCCTTCATGCAAAATTCCAGCCGCTTTGGGAAAGATGCCGCTTTCTCAAGGAAGTCGAACGCCTTGAACTCCGCGAAATCAATGTTGCGAGGAATGACCTAGCCATCTTTATTCGCGCACTCCGGATGGGCGATTACTACGCTTTCCGAATCGGCAATCTACTCGAAGATGGCGTTCCCGCCACTATGGGTTTGCAGGGCCACAACGACAATGAGCACGCTGCATCAATGCGCGACTACGAAGCGACATTCAATTACCAGCAAAAACTCGTATCGAACCGAGAATCAATCCTCGGTCTGATTGTAGAACTCTTGAGGTACCAAGACTGGCTACCGGAAAACCACGATCGGAGGCCAGTCTAACAATGAAGGGAATCCATCATGGCAAGCATTTCCACAGCGAGTAACGGAACCCGGCGCATCGTGTTCACCACGCCTGACGGGGACCGTAAGACGATCTACATGGGCAAAACCTCCATGAAGACGGTCGAAACCGTGCGGATGCGAGTAGAGGCGATCGTACAGGCCCTGTCCGCGCGGGTGTCGCTCGACATCGACACCGCGAAATTCCTGGCCGATGTTCCGGACCTGTTGGCCGGGAAGCTGGCCGCCGCGGGACTGATGCCACGCCGGAAAGGGGTAGTTCCGACCGGCGCGCAGCCCCTGGCGACGTTCATCGCCGATTACATCGGCCTGCGAACCGACGTCAAGCCGAACACGCTACGGGTCTGGAAGCAGACCGCCGACCTGTTGGCCGAGCATTTTGGAACGAACCGGCGGATTGAAGAACTCACCGCACTGGACGCGAAAGGATTTCACGCCTGGCTGTCGTCGACCAAAACCAAGGCCGGAAATCGAAGGTTCAGCGCCGCGTCGATCAGCAAGTACACCTCGTTTGCCCGCCAGTTTTTGGCCGCCGCGGTCGATGCCGAGTTGATCCAGGCCAATCCGTTCGCCGGAATCAAGCTGGGGCGCCGGGCCAACAAGGCGCGGCAGCATTTCATTGACCGGGAGACCATCGGCCGCGTGCTGGACGGTTGCGGAGACCCGGAATTCCGCCTGATCATCGCCTTTTCGCGCTTCGGTGGCCTGCGCATTCCCTCAGAGCTTGATGGACTGCTCTGGCAACACATCGACCGGGAGCGAGGCCGCATCAAGATCACCAGCCCGAAGACCGAGCGATACGAGGGGGGCGCGTCCAGGGAAATCCCATTGTTCCCGGAACTGATCCCGTTCATTGATGAATGGTATGCCGTCTGCCCCGAGCGGGAAGAAAGCGTCATCGCGTCGAACCGGCGGACCGAATCCGCCTGGCGTACGCGCATGGCCAAGCTGCTCCGACGTCTGGGCATCGACCCTTGGCCGCGGATCTTCCACAACCTGAGGGCTTCCCGACAGACGGAGCTCGAAGGCCAGTTCCCATCCCACGTGGTTTGCCAGTGGCTGGGGAATAGCGAGGCGGTCGCGCGAGAGCATTACCTGCAAACGACCGAGGAGCACTTCCGCGCCGCCGCGGCCGCAACCTCAGACATTCCACTTATGAAAACGACGCGCCAAACGACGCGCGCAGGGGAGGAAATAGAGCGCAACCGAGCGCACGGCAAAAATGCCAAATCGCAAAAAACACCGGAAAACACCGCATTTTCCGGCAAAATAGGGGATTCCCAAAAATCCCCTACGGGAGTGGATGGGAATCGAACCCACCTGGCGCCTTTGCAGACGCCACACCGGGTTTGAAGCCCGTGGCGGTCACCAGAGCCGCGTACACTCCCGAACGTGGTCGCTATGCTACGCCCCGCGCTCGGTTCCGTCCAGTGCCATTGCCGGGAATGTCATAGGCACGTCGCCGCCGGGAATTGATCGGTCGCTTACGGGGCATCGGAGGTCAGGGGAATATCCGTGAGGGTGAACGGAATCCGGCGCGGCTCTCCCTGGCGATGGGTGATGGTCACCTTGAGCGATTGTGATGTGGTGCCGTTTGGCAGGGAGTCGAAGTGCAAGTTCACGATCATTCCCTCGGTCGATCCGGTTCCGCCAGAGATATTTGAGGTTGCGACAGCCCGAGTGCGGCTCCTGGCTCGTTCGCTTCGGAGTCGGCCTTTGCCTCCCCGAGCGACACCGGCAGCGCCTCCGCCAGCACCTGCAGCGCCGCCCGCACCTCCGGCAGCCGCGCCCGCACCTCCAGCCCCACCGGCGGCCCCGCCACTTCCTCCCGCGCCGCCAACTCCGCCAGCGCCCCCTGCTCCGCCAGCGGCGCCGCCGGATCCACCGCTCCCTTTGGCTCCTGCGGGGCGTTCACTTCGTCGACCGAATCGCTTCTCTTTCCTCCGCTCTGAAGATCCACTCTGACCTGGCTGACCCGGCTGGCCTGGGGCACCACCTGCTCCGCCGGCGCCACCTGCGCCTCCAACTCCTGCGGCTCCAGGCTCTCCCGCCGCGCCACCTGCCCCACCTGCACCACCTGCACCACCGGTGCCTCCTTCTGTACCGCCAGACTGCTCGGGTCGATCGGACGAAGAACCGGCCAGCTTACGCTGGGCCGTTCGCCGGGGTTCTTTGCCGCCAGGTTGGCCTGGCTGACCGGGTTGACCCGGCTGCCCTCCCGCGCCACCGGCTCCGCCGACGCCACCTGCGCCACCGACTCCCGCGGCTCCAGGCTGTCCCGCCGCGCCACCTGCACCACCGGCTCCGCCCGTGCCTCCGCTGAGGCTGGAGGGAGTGTACACTTCACCCTCGCCATCGATGATTTCTGCCGATACCTCAGTCTGCAACTTCCTCTGCGACCTCACCACGGTGGCCGGATCTTGATCGGGCTTGAGGTCCGAAATCTGGGGAAGCGAAACCAACAGTTCCACGTCGATTCCGGTCGGTATCCTTCGGAACGACTGCAAGGTCACGCTCGTGCCCTTCTGCGGCGTGGTTTTGGCCACCGGATTGGCGCGCGCTTCCTCCAGATCCTCCCCCTCGAACAGGATGGAATCCATTCTCCCTTCGGTAACGATGAGTTCTCCTTGCAACGTAGCCAACTGTGTCGAGGCGGCGCTGTCAGAGAGATACAGAAAGAGAACATCGCGGCCGTCGGTCAAGGGAGGCTGCTGGCGATCAAGCCGCCAGCAGAGAGCCGGTGGCAACTGTGCGGCTTCGAATTCCTGCTGGCGGTCGTCAACGCCCCGCGCTTCGCTGG
>JBJXGA010000308.1:0-7900 GCA_046152955.1 Planctomycetales bacterium
CGTTTCGTGTTCCTGGCTGATGAGCGCGACAAAATCCAGTCGGCCGTTTCCGTCCAGATCGACCGTCGGGACGTGGATCGTTCCATGCCGCGAATCGATGACGCGCAAATCGAACCGTGGCGACTCACCCGAGGTTGACTGATTCTCCAGCAGCAGAATCCGCCCGGTTTTGTGCCAGCCAAATTCGGCCACCACCAGGTCGAGATCCCCATCGCCATCAAAATCTCCCGGCTCGACGTCCGCCACTCGTCCCAGTCCCTCCTGCAACACGATTGATTCGACCGCATCCCCCGTGCCGCGCCGCAGCCAAAGCACGCGCCCTTCGGCATGATCCGCCGGCAAAAAGCTCCCCAGGTCCGCGACCACCAGGTCGAGTTGGCCGTCTCCATCCAGGTCGCACGGCACGGCATGCGCCGGGTGGCCGGCGTTCGCCAGAACCCGCAATGAAATCGCATCCCGGCGCGGCTGCGACTCGAACAACTCTCCTGTACGCATATCGCACAGCAACAGTGTCGAGGGTGCTCCCGCCGCCAGCGAATCCCATCGCAGATAAGAAATCGCCGAGCGATCGACTGCCGCGTTGCCGATGCGAGAGGAGGTGGCGCGAAACCGCACGGAGGGAGCGCGGGGGTCGTCTTTCGCCGGGGGGACGGTGATTTCCTCCGGCGCCTGCACGCGGAAGAATTTCACCACGCGATCGACAGGAGGTACCGCCAGATCGTTTCGCTCCGACTCGGCATAAAACTCAAACCCCTTGCGAACCTCTTCCCGCCAGGCCACCTGCGGGAATGCGGCAGGAGAGGGAACGGCGTGGCAGTTGCCACAGAAGACGGTCACCTCCGCACGGGTCGATTCCAACTCCAGAGGCGCGCCAGTGCTCCCGTCCGGACCAGTCGTCTGGCCATCGCGTGCCCGAAGGTACCAGTACCTTCCACCTGCGGCGGCAGCCAGGACGATTCCCAGCGCCGCCAGCATGGCGATTGGTGCTTTTCTCCCACGGTCTCTTGTCATGAACACTCCTTAGGGACGGGTCACCGCTTCATCCAGATTGAGGAGGACGGAAATCACCGTGGTCCAGGCCGCCAGTTCTGCGACGTTCAGCCCGGCGCGCGGCCGAAAGTCTCCGACGGAGAGCACCCCCTGGGTGGCCCGAGGGTCGGCGTCGTAGTCCTGACGCTGGGCGGCGAGCAGCGCGAGCAACCGGGCGAGTTCGTCGGCATCAGGAACTCGCCCCAGGACACTTCGGCACGCCCGTTGCATCCGCCGTTGGTCGGATTGCGATTCGGTTTCGAGCAGGTGTGCCGCCAGCCCGCGACTGGCCTCAAGGAAGGCCGGGTCATTCTGCAACACGAGCGCTTGCAGAGGGGTGTTCGTGCGCGACCGTTTCACCAGACAGGTCTCGCGCGTCGGGCCATCGAACGAGAGCATCGCCGGCGGTGGGGCCTGCCGCTTCCAAAACGTGTAGAGACTCCGCCGATACTGTCCGCGCCCCCGGTCGGGAACGTAGGACTGTTCGGCGTTGTAGGAGACCGCTTCCCACAATCCCGGCGGCTGCCACGGCTTGACGCTCCGACCTCCCAACTCTTCGACCAGCAGTCCACCCACCGCCAGCGCCTGATCCCGGATCGCTTCGGCCGAAAGACGATTCCGCGGACCGCGCGCCAGCAGGCGGTTGTCCGGGTCGCGCTCGCGCAGCGCGGGGGAGCAGGCGGACGATTGCCGATACGTGGCGCTCGTCACGATCAATCGGTGGAGCGCCTTGACGTCCCAGCCAGTCGCCTCGAACCGCAACGCCAGCCAGTCGAGCAATTCCGGATGGCTCGGCCATTCCCCCTGGACGCCGAAATCACCGGTCGTCCGCACCAGTCCTTCACCAAAAAACTGCTGCCACCAGCGGTTGACCGCAACGCGCGACGTCAGAGGATGCCCCGGAGTGACGAGCCAGCGGGCCAGCCCCAAACGATTGGAAGGCTCGCCAGTGGGCCAGGGAGGGAGAATTCTCAGAGCGCCGGGGGAGACCTGATCTCCCGGTTTGTCGTACTGACCCCGCTGCAGGATGAACGTGCTGCGGGGGGGCTGCATCTCGCGCATCACCAGCGTTGTGTGGACCTGGGCATCCAGACCTGCCTCTCGGCGACGCAGCTCCGATAGCCGCTGCCACAAGGCACGCAATTCTTCACTTCCCCGGCGACGAATGTAGTCCCCCATCAACTGTTGCTTCTGCGCTGCGCTCCGTTTGTCCGCTGCGGTGTGACGAATGGCCTGCACCAGTTCCTCACCATGCCGATCAGCCGCTTCCTGTGCGGAGAGGTTCTCGGAGTACAATCGCAACTCGTCGATCCGCCCATTCAGCCCCGGCTCCTGGAAAAACCCTCCGACCCGCCAGGGATGCCCGCTGGGGACTTGGCCAGACAGGCCATCCGCGTGAACCCTCACCGCTTGCGGGAGGCCATCCACAAACACGCCGATGCCGCCGGCGCGACGCAAACCATCATGGACGATCGCTACATGCTGCCATCGCCCGGCGACCAGCGGTTCGAGCGCCACGACCGACACCAGACTCTTGTCTGGATCGGCGACCAGCTCCACTGACACATGCAGCCGCTGCAGCCCGACGCGCAGTCCGCGAAACGGCGCATCCGGCGTCCCGCTGGCGGTGATCGTCGCGCCGCTTTGGGCCAACGGTCGAATCCACAGCGAGATCGTCCAGGGGCCGTTCACCTCGCCGGCGGCGCTGGCGGGAATCGCCACCTGCTGGCTGCCGTCGAATTCCAGCGCCGATCCCAGAAACCCGTCTTTGTGGCGAATCGGCCCCACGGCGCTTCCCTCAACCAGTGCGATCCCCGTTCCGCACAAGTCTTTGTCAAAGAGAAACGTCACACGTGGACTCTTCGTCGGCGTAGTGACGGTGAGAGACTGCGCCTCTTCCTCCGCCAGCGCGGTCACGAGCGCGGGTTCATGCACGGCAAATTGCTGTTCGCAGGCAGTTCGCTCCTGACGCAAAGTCTCCCTCGCGGCCCGCTCTTCCTCGGTCACCAGCGTCAACGAGGGCTCAGGGGCCACCTCCGAATAAATCAGTCCCTTTTCCGGCAGGTTATTGAAGCAGGCGAAAATCTGGTAATACTCGCGCTGCGAGATCGGGTCGTATTTGTGATCGTGGCAGCGGGCGCATCCCAGCGTCAGCCCCAGCCAGACGGCGCCGGTCGTGTCGGTCCGGTCGGCGACGTACTCCAGGCGAAATTCCTCGTCGATGATCCCCGTCTCATTGTTCATCATGTAATTGCGGTGAAATCCGCTGGCGACCTGCTGTTCGAGCGTCGGCTCCGGCAACAGGTCGCCAGCCAACTGCTCCACAGTAAACTGATCGAACGACTGATTCGCGTTGAGCGCGCGGATCAGTCCATCCCGCCAGCGCCACATCTTCCGCTCGGCGTCGGTGAAATAGCCGTCCGTGTCGCTGTACCGCGCCGCGTCCAACCAGGGGACCGCCATCTGTTCGCCATAGCGGGGGGAACCCAGCAGCCCATCCACCACTCGATCCCATGCCCCCGGCGAGTCGTCCGCCAGAAAGGCGTCAAGTTCCTCCTCGGTGGGAGGAAGTCCCGTCAGGTCGAGCGTCACGCGGCGCAACAGCGTCTCGCGCGACGCCTCGGGAGAAGGGGACAGTCCTTCGGCTTCCAATCGCGCCAATACGTGCCGATCGATCGGATTGCGCATCCAAGCCGCCTGCACCACCGCCGGCGTTTGTCCGGCTCTGGGAGGGATGAATGCCCAGTGCGGCTGATACTCAGCCCCGGCGGCAATCCATTGTCGCAGGCGATCGATTTCGCCGGGGGAAAGCGTCAGTCCCGAATCGGCCGGGGGCATCCTCAAGTCGGGGTCGGGAGATGCGATCCGCTCGATGAGCAGGCTCTCTTCGGGATGACCGGCTCGAATCACTGGCTTCGGAGTCTTGGGGGCGAGCGCTGCTTGCGGATCATCCAGCCGCAAGTCGGCCTGCCGCGTCGCCGGGTCGGGTCCGTGGCAGCGAAAGCACTTATCGGCCAGAATCGGACGGATGTGGCGGTTGAATTTGATCGGGCGCGCCCCTTGATCGGCGCGTCCCTGAGTCACAGCGGCGGCGACGACGCAACAGACCAGGAATCGCAGCGCGGTGCGCCAGTGCCGAATCCAGATCGCTCTGCGTTGCGGCAATTTCACAGTCAATTTCTCTTGGAACCGAAACAGTGGTCAGGCAGCGGAACAATTCCGGGATCAATTCACCGCAATGCCGCGTCGGACGATGGCGCAGACCGGGCACACGCTTGATAATGACAGGTTCGCCACCAATTGACAATTTCGCTTGCGTTTGGCAATGATGAAGGCAGATCGGCTGGTCATTCGGCCGGTCCCTGTGCGGTGTCCTATTTGGCAGCAATCAATGATTCAAACGATTGAGGTGCGCGATGGGAGTCTGCTTGAAGTGCAAATTGGATCCCTGTCAGTGCGGCGCTGACGATGAACCCCGTTCCACGCCGCAGTCCAGGGATCAGGACACGTCGCAAAGTCAGGAACAGCGCGAAAAGGAACAAGCTCAGCGGCGCTGAATCCAGCGAATGGCAATTCGCTTCTGATTGAACTGGCTGTCGCATTCCGTCATACGCTCCCCCGGCACTGGACCGGCGCGACCCGCGACAGAAATGGCTGCCCGAAATGGACCAGGCACTCGAATGGCGAATCCCCTCCAATCAGGGATGGAACGAAGTCGCATTTCGTCTCATCCGGCACCATCGGTCCGATGGGCTGTTTGAATTCGCCGTCACAATGACTGGCCTATTCTGGCCCCGAAACGAGTTGCTGATGAAGCCGACGCAATACGGCGCGCCCGTCGATGATTTCGTCGTCTCGCTCCCCTCTGTGATGCTTTCCCACAAGCAATGCGAAGAACTGATCGGGGAATTCGATCGCTGGCTTGAGTCTTACGGTGCATTTGACGTGACGCTCACATCGGAGGAAGTGCCTGGTCAACTCCTCTGGCTCGAAGTGGAACCAGAGGGCAAGGGCATTTTGGACAAGTACCACCCGGCGCTGACCATCCGCTATTACACGGGAAGAATTGACCTGGAAATTGGCTATTTCATCGATCAGTCGTGCATCCGAATCGCACGGGATTCCCTGGCAAGCCTGCTGGACTGAGAAATGCAGACTCGGAAAACGCGGCCACTGGGTTTCGCAGCATGAGACCTGACCCCGTGGGGCAAATTGAACGACGAACAGTAGCTAACCCAGGCCGGCGAAATTCTGGGAGCGTTGCGGTTCAAGGCGCCCGAAACGTTCCGCACCAGCTTTGATGCACGCAGCGAAATCTACAGCCTGGGACTGACGCTCTATGAATTGCTCACGTTGCGGCCGGCCTTTGACCAGTGGAACCGCAGTCTCCTTGTCGAACAGCTCACGCAGGCCAATGTCCTCCCATTGAGTTCGGTCAACCCGGACATTTCGAGTGACCTTCAGACCATCGTCCAGAACGCGATTGATGCCGACCCCGCGAGGCGTTATCAGTCCGCGCAGGAACTGGCCGATGACCTGCGGCGGTTTCTGCAAGATCTGCCGATCCTGGCGCGCCGCACGACACTGTTTGGCAGGCTGGCGCGGTGGAGTCGGCTCAATCGCGCCGTGGCGGCCTCGTTGGCGGTCACGCTCGTGTTTTGGAAACCAATGGCGCGGGCAACCACTGCGAAACAGTTCGACACGATCGCCTGGGGTCGCGGAGCGCATCGATTTCCTGCTCGCTGCTTAAGCGCGAATTGAGACACTTTTTTGAGTGCAGAAATAGCGAAAAACTACAGTTCCAGATATACTAAGAGCTCTCCCCATGTGGACGAAAGCAGCGTCCGGCACTGCCAACGCAGACGGACGCTGGTTGCCCGAATCCGCAGGGAGCCGAGTCGCCTCAGCTAATGCACACTCGGCAATCGACAAGGAAATGGCATGCCGGCTCTAAGAGTCATCGTCTTCACCCAGGGTCCACTCGCCGTCCGCATTTGTCGGTCGCTTTCCACGATGCCCGAGACTGAACTGGCGGGGATTTATTTCGAACGTCCAGTTCTCAGGCGACGGCCGCTCGGCGAGCGGCTGCGGCGGCAAGTTGCCTATTACGGATTTGCCGGAGCGGTCCGGCGAATCGCCATCTCCTTCTGGAGGAAAGCGATCCATCGCAGCGCGCCACCGACGACGGCCGGCGTTGACGACGAAACCGCTCTCCGAACAATTGCCGCGGAGAGCCGGGCGGTGTTTCTTTCCGCTTCCGACCTGCACGCGGCTCACGTTTTGGATTCCATCCGCGAACAACGGGCCGACCTGGGGCTGGTGATCGGGACGACGATCGTCAAGCCCTGTCTCTATGACTTGCCGCGCTTGGGTTCGTTGAACGTCCATCAGGCGCTGGTTCCGGAGTACCGCGGCAGCTCGCCGCATTTTTGGGTTCTGTATGACAACGTGGCAATTTCGGGGGTCACCATTCATCGCGTGGTGGAAAAGGTTGATAGTGGCGACGTGGTGTTGCAGGCGACCGTTCCGTGCATTTACGATTATGAGAAATACGGCGCCGATTTCGAGCGATTCATTTTGGATTTTGAAGCCGGCCTGGAGGACTTGAGCGTCCAACTCATGGTCGAAGCGGTCCGGCGGATCGCCTTGGCAACCGCACAGTTCACCCCTCAGGACGCCAGCCGGGCGGTACGTCGAAGAAATCCGAACTATGTGCAAAAGCGGGAATTGCGACAACGGCTCAAGCAACGGTTCCTCAACCAGCACGGCAAACCCCTCGCGCCGGTGCCAGCCGATGACTTGCCCCATGGCTCGCCGTGTGAAACGCCGGCCTCAACGAATCGTCGCTGACACTCGATGGTCTTCTGAAATCAAATGCAAATCAAGAAACCCGCCAAGCGCCTTCTGAAACAGTTGCTCTACGGATCGGGCGCGCTGTCATCGATCCGAGCCTTGCGCTGGCGACAGTTTGCCGGTTGCCGTGTCATCAACTTCCACCGTGTCTTGCCGGATGGAACAGCGCCCGACTACTACGCGCGACTGATGGGGGAACCGACGCTCGGCGAGCTCGAAGCGATCCTCAAGTACCTGAGTCGCCAGTTTCGATTCATGACCCCCAGGGAGCTTCTGGACGCCACGACAGGGAACCGTCGCCTCGATCCGAATTCGATCATGTTGACCTTTGACGACGGATATGTCGATCTTTTTGAGCGCTTGCTGCCGCTGCTGAATCGACTGCAGCTTCCGGCGACCGTCTTCATCAATTCCGGAGCGATGCACGGAAAAGCACTGTGGTTCCAACGACTGTTTCCGGCCATCATTCACAGTCCCCTGGCGCGGACGCCCGCGGGTTTCGGAATCGAGCCGATGCCGCTGGAGACGACACCAAACCGTGTCTCGGCGATCTCTGCCTTCGCTGCGACGCATCGTAAGGAACCGCCCGATCAATGGGTCGAGACCGTCACACGGATGTGCCATGCGTTCGACTGGAACGAGGATCTGGTGGACCAGCGCATGATGAACTGGGAACAGCTCGCCGCTTTGCGGGAATCCCCCTGGGTGACGATTGGGGGACATACCGTGAGTCATGCCTACCTTCCGATGTGTGACGACCAGCGGCTGAACCAGGAATTGGTCAATTGCGCGCGCGAACTCCGCTCACGGCTCAACCTAGATTTCCTCCCGTTCTCCTACCCGAATGGCGGATCAAGCGCGCGGGTGATCCAGGCGGTCAAGGACTCCGGTTACGAATGTGCGTTTCTCATGTCGCCCGGATTGAACACGCGCGATACCGACCGATTTCAACTTTTCCGCGAATACGTGACCCCCAACGCCCCCGGGATGGCATACGACCTGGCCTTCCGATGACCGG
>JBJXGA010000119.1:0-9901 GCA_046152955.1 Planctomycetales bacterium
GGCACAGGGCCGGTGGGGAGCCGGCGACTCGTCATGATTCGCGTTTTCTGACCGTGAGCGAAACAAATCCCGGGTCAATTCTCCTCAATGCCACGCCAGGTCTTTTCGCAGCCCATGCCGCAGTTTCCGCAGGTCTTTGTGGACCACCAGCTTCAGTCTCGACCATCAACGTTCAAAAATAGCGAACGATTGCGACAGTCTGGAGCGACGGCGATCGAAGCACGTCAATTACATCCGCCCCAGATGCTGCCCTCGCACCATGGCCGGAGGGCGTGACTGAGAACGTCCGTGATGCGAATGCTCTGCTTCTTCCGGGGAGTGTTCCCGGAGCCAGCCCCGCAGCGGCACGTCGCCGTCGTGCGGATCGTAGGCGCCGTTGGCCGACAGCCCGTCCCCCAGAATCTGCCGCTGAATCGGATCGAGCTGGGGGTACAAATGCGCGACCGTCATGTCATCTTTGGGGCGGAGCCAGCGGTAGCTGTAGCCGTACCACACCACCTGCCGCGTGTCGGGGCAGAGGTTGGGGCTGCGGGAATGCCAGATGCGCCGGTCGATGATCACCGCCCCTCCCGCGGGGACGCAGAGCGGCTCGGCCCCAGGAGGATTGGTAACGCCGTCGGCAGGACAATCGAGTTCGTTCTGCAAATGGGAGCCAGGGACGATCAGCGTATTCCCGCGTTCGGGGGTGGAGACGTCGGTCAGGTAGTAGCCGATCTTGATTGACAGCCGCGGCCGGGGATGCGTCTCGATTTCGTCGTTGACGCGCATGCTGTCCTGATGCCAGGCGACGCGCCAGGTGAGGGCCGCACCGTCGGCCGGGGGCGTGACGTCGACGTGCGAGTGGTACAGATAGATGTTCCACCCCAGAATTCCCCAGATCTTGGGAAAGGTCGTGGGGTGGTCGACGAGTTTCACCAGGGCCGGATGTTCGTGGATGATGTTGGGAATCGAGAGGAGTTTGGTGCGCGTCTCAACCGTGCGGACCCGCGCGTCGATGCGGCCGGCCGCCTCCCGCAATTCAGCGCAGGCCGCGGCATCCAGGGCCTGGGGAATGACCAGGTAGCCCTGCGTCAGAAAGAACTCCCGCTCCTGCGGCGTCAGGCGATGTTCAAGACAGGATGGATGCATCCGCACGTTGCTCCTATTTCAATTGTTGCCAGAGGAAAGTGTAGGCCAGCGCCGTCATGAAGGCGGACTGCTTGTTGTCGGCGGCGCCGCCGTGCCCCCCTTCGATATTCTCATAGTACAGCACGTCGTGCCCCTGCTCCTTCATCCGCGCGACCATTTTGCGGGCGTGACCGGGGTGAACCCGATCGTCGCGCGTCGAAGTGGTGAACAGCGTGCGGGGATATTTGGTCTGGGGGTTCAGGTTGTGATACGCAGAAAACGTGCGAATGTACTTCCACTGTTCCGGCCGGTCCGGATTGCCGTACTCAGCCATCCAACTGGCCCCGGCCAGGAGCTGATTGTAGCGTCGCATGTCCAACAGGGGCACCTGGCAGACCACTGCGCCGAACAGATCGGGACGCCGCGTGAGCATGTTGCCCATGAGCAGCCCCCCGTTACTCCCCCCCATGGTTCCCAGCCGCCTGGGAGAGGTGACTTTGCGCTGCACCAGGTCTTCTGCGACGGCGATGAAGTCCTCATACGCCTTGTGGCGGTTCTCCTTGAGCGCCGCCTGATGCCATTTGGGGCCGAATTCCCCGCCGCCGCGGATATTGGCGACGACATAAACGCCCCCCGCCTCGAGCCAGGCCGCCCCGGTTCCCGATTGGTAGCCAGGGACCATGGCGATTTCGAACCCGCCGTAGCCGTAGAGGAGCGTCGGGTTTTGCCCATTGGCGGGGAGGTTTTTGGCGGCGACCTGGAAGTAGGGGATTCGCGTGCCATCGCGGGAGGTGGCTTCATGCTGACTCACCACCAGACCCTCGGAACGGAAGAACTCGGGACTCCCTTTGAGCTTCTCGGCTGATTTTCCACCCACCGTTCCCAGCAGGAGGTTGGGGGGATTGAGGTAGCCGGTGACGCTGAGGAAGTAGTCATCGGTCTGATCGGAGTCGACTGCCGAAGCGCTGACAGTGCTGAATGGCGGCGCGCCGGGGAGTTCTTCGCGGCGCCATTGGCCGCCGTCGCGCGTCAGTACGTACAAGCGATTCCGGACGTTGTCGAGTTCGTTGACCAGGACATGATGCCGCGTGGGAGAAAATCCGGCCAGCGACTTGCGATCGGTCGGTTCGAACAGGACGTCAAACTGTCGTTCTCCCTTCAGAAATGCTTCGAGATCGCAGGCGAGCAGCGACCCGGCCGCAAAGGACTTGTCCGCCGGTTTCCATGGCGAGCGCAATTCAATGAACAACAGCTCACGATGCGTGCTGGCCTTGGCATCCAGCGGTTTGTCGATTCTGATCAGCTTGCCATCGCGGCGCAGGTACAATTCACTGGTCCAGAACGTGATCGCGCGGGAGACGAAGTCCCGTTCGAAGCCGGGGGTCAGCGTGCGAAAGGCATCGACGCGGACATCAGCCGCTTCCCCTTCAAACACGACCGACGCCTCGGCGAGCGGAGTTCCACGGCGCCACTCCTTGACGACCCGCGGGTAGCCGGAGTCGGTCATCGATCCGGGACCAAAATTGGTGGCGATGAACAGACTGTCGGTATCCCGCCAGGCGGCGCTGCTCTTGGCTTCGGGGAGTTCAAACCCCCCTTCGACGAAGGTCCGCTGCGTGACATCAAACTCCCGGACGACGGTGGCGTCCGCACCGCCGCGCGAGAGCATGATCAGGCAGCGGTCGCTCTTAGGCTCCAGAAATCGGACCCCTTTCCAAACCCAGTTTTCCTGTTCGCGGCGGGCGAGTTCGTCCAGGTCGAGCACCGGTTCCCACTGCGGTTCCGCCTGGCGGTAGCTTTCGAGTGTCGTTCGCCTCCAGAGCCCTTTGGGATTCTTGGCGTCGCGCCAGAAGTTGTAATACAGCTCCCCTTCTTTGGAGACGTAGGGGATCCGCGCGTCGGAGTCGAGAATCTTCAGGATCCGCTCGTTGAGTTCCTTGAACCGGTCGGTGCGTGTGAGTTCGGCGACCGATTCCGCATTACGCTCGCGGACCCACCCCAGCGGCTCCTCGCCGGTGACCTCCTCCAGCCACAAGTAGGGGTCAACCTGGTCGTCAGCAACCGCAGCGGGCAAAGTGGACATCAGCATCCCCAGTAGCAAAAAGCGTGTCATTTTATGGGTCTCCACCAGTCAGCAGGAACGTCAGCAGGAATCCGGAACTTGGGGTCAAGGGACATGGTTCGCGGGGGACGATTGGTCATTCAGGCCACTTTTGAGATTCCGGCATCCCTCAAGTCCTTTCGAAATCGAAAGCGCGCGAGGGGCCAGCCGGTCCGTTCTCTCGTTGCAGAGGGGGGACCGATTCCGGCGTCGCAGAATGATTCTAACGCATTGATAGGACATGTGTTGTGGCGAATAGCCTGGCCTGGCGCTCGGGCTCGAAATTCAAGAAAGTCCGAAATTCATCCAAAATGTCTGTCCAGTTGGACGATCAGATTCCGGTTTATTTGATGGAGGGCTATGCGATGACGGTAAATGTCCTCGGATTCGTTCGCACGACGCGATCGGCGGGGATGTTCTTCCTTCTGGAAAAGGTTTCGAATCTGTATGGCGCGTCTGATCGCAATCGGCGATATTCATGGCCATTCCACCGCCTTGGCCAGCCTGCTGGAAGTCATCGATCCGGGGCTGGATGACACGCTCGTTCCGCTGGGGGATTATGTCGATCGCGGCCCCGACAGTCGGGGTGTGATTGATCAGCTCATCGCGCTGGGCAAGCGCTGCCGCTTGGTTCCTTTGCTCGGAAATCACGACGAACATCTGCTCCGGACGCGGGCCGAGCGGACCGATCCCGGTTCCAATTGGGATGTGCCGGTCGGCAGCACGGCGACGCTGGATCGAGCGGTCGAGTTGTTCTTGCCGCGCCATCTCCAGTTCATTGAGGGGTGCCGGACGTTCTTTGAAACCGAGCGCCATTTTTTCGTCCACGCGAATTACATTCCAGAGCTCCCATTGCACGAGCACGATGGATTCACCTTGCGGTGGCTGTCGTTGCGTCAGCACCGGCCCCAGGTTCCACATTACACCGGCAAGACGGCGGTAGTGGGACACACGCGGCAACTCGACGGCGAAATCCTGGATCTGGGTTACCTCAAGTGCATCGACACCGGATGCTACAAGGGGGGCTGGCTCACCGGGCTGGATGTCCTGAGCGGCCGCCTCTGGCAGGTCAATTCGCAAGGGGAAGTCCGCCAATCGGCAGCCAGCCGCGTCGGCGCTTGAAAATCTGGGCAATCCGGATTTTCTCGAATCGATTGCGCGAGAGCGTAGAACCTCTGCCCCCCTCCCCGCCGCAATCCACGCTGGTGCGTCAGAAAACGCTTGGTCGCGACGGGGAGGGGGGCAGAGGTTCATGAGCGCGGGAATTGGCGAATGAATGTCGTGGGTAGCTGTCAGGCACGGCCTCCACTGGGACAAGGCCAGCGGGGGGCAGGGCATTAGTTTAGGGATGCGTTTTCAGTCTGCCAGCCGAACAATTTCGCGAGCAAGTCACCTCAACGCCGCGTCAGACGTTTGGCGCAGACCCAGCCGGACCCACCGCGGTCAGGATTTCCTCGCACGCCTGCGACCGGTTGAGGACGTAAAAGTGGATCCCCGGAACTCCCTGGTCGAGCAGTTCACGGCACTGCTGCGTCGCGAACTCCACTCCCAGTTGAAACTGCGATTCTTTGTCGTCCCGCAGATGGGCCGCTTCGAGCCGCTGCGCCAGGTCGTCCGGCAACTGGGCGCCGCAGAGCGACGTGATCCGTTTGATCTGCGCGAAATTGAGGATCGGCATAATCCCCGGAATCAGCGGGACGCGGATGCCGGCTTGCTCGTATCGCTCCCGAAATTTGAAGAAGTTCTCGTTGCAGAAGAACAACTGCGTGAAGACCGCGTCGGCCCCCGCCTCCACTTTGCGCTGAAGGTGTTGCAGATCGACTTGGGGACTGGGGGCTTCGGGGTGCTTCTCCGGGTAACCGGCGACGCCGATGCCGAATTGCGGAAACTCCGCGCGGATCAGCGCCACCAGGTCACTGGCGTGCTGCAGCCCGCCTGACACGCGCTGAAAATCGGACTGCCCGGCCGGGGGGTCGCCACGGAGGGCCATGATGTTTGTGATGCCGCCAGCCGCCGCCAGCCGCAGCCACTCGCGCAGTTCATCCAGCGCTCCTCCCAGACAGGTGAAATGCGCCGTCGAGGGGACTCCCAGGCGAGACTGGATCCCACAGCACAATTCGATCGTCCGGTCGCGCGTGCTTCCCCCGGCGCCATACGTGCAGGAGATAAACGCCGGGCGAAAGCGGGCCAACCGGGCGACGTTGTCCCAGAGCGCGGCGTCTCCTTCGGGAGATTTCGGAGGAAAAATCTCGAACGACAGCCCGCAGCCGCCAGCGGAATAACACTCAGAAAGTCGCATCGTGTCGCAACAACGAACCGAAGGAAAGATCAGGAAAGTCGCTTGAACTTCTGGATGGGATGGCAGGTGGCGGGGACTTTCCCCTGATATCCACCCGCCGACATCACCACTTCGCCGACGTAGATCGATCCCTGGGAATCGACGCACAGGTCATGGGGAGCGAAGAAGTCGCCGGGGGCACAGGGATTCTCGCTTCCGCCCCAGCGCGTCAGGCGGCGTCCGGTGCGGTCGAACACGCTCACATAGGCGCCGCGCGGAGACCCCGCTGGGACCGTCTGCCACGGAAAGACTCCCGCCTTCCACCCCACATCGCAGACGAACGCCGTCCCCTCCGCGTCGAAGAAAACCTGCATCGGACGGGAGGTGTCGGTCCATTCACCGGTGTATTTTCCTTCGGGGGTGAACAACTGGATGCGGCTGTTTTCCCGATCCGCCACATAGATCAACCCCGACTGGTCGATGGCGATTCCATGCGGCAGGTTGAATTGTCCCGGCCCGCTCCCCGGTTCTCCCCAGGAAAACAGGTATTCTCCGGAGGGGCTGAACTTGTGAACCCGGCAGTTGCCGTAGCCGTCAGTGACATACAGGCTGCCGTCGGCAGCGATCGCCAAATTGGTCGGCAAGTTGAACGGGAGCCCCGGCCGCTTAATGGTGCGGTAGTCCAAGCCGTCGATTCCCGTGTCGCTTGGCTTGCCGCGGGTGCCCAGGGTCAGGAGCAGTTTTCCCTCCGGGGTGAACTTCCGCACGCTGTGGTCCCGATCGTCGGTGCAATACACCGCCCCGTCCGGAGCGATCGTGATTCCATGTGGACGGACAAACTGCCCTTCGCCCCACGAGGCGACAAACGTTCCATCCGGTTCGAAGATCGTCACCGGATGTTCGCTGCGGCTGAAGACAAACACCCGGTCGCGCGCGTCGGTCGCCACGCCGACCACTTCCACAAACGACCAGCCCGGCGGCAGGCGGGGCCAGTCCGGAACCGGGGCGTATCGAAAGCGGTCGCTACCGACGATGATCGACGAGGAAGGAGCAGTGGCGGCTGACATGGATTTCTCGATGGCCTAAAGACTGTAAGTGACGGGGAAAGACGGATACCACAAGCGGGATCTGTGCTGCAACCAATGGTTGGTGTGTGGCGAAGAAACCGAAACAGGGAGGAAGACACGATGGTCTGAAAACCATTGCGGACGTCGTCAATCAACCCCAAACCAAAAAAACGAACAGGAGGTCGCGGAGATCGCAGAGAGCTGGGACGCCGCGTCCACTCACTCCCCAATGATGTTCTTCATGCTCTGCGCCCTCTGTGTGCTCCTGTTCAAGATTTGCATCATGTTTCACGCATTTCGACAAGCGGCGCTCAAGTGGTAGATGAATTGATATTCGCGTGCAACCCACCCTTCCCCCGGCCGCGGGGAGGGGCGGTGTGGAACGTCGGATCTCGAAAGAGCCTCCGATTCGATTCCTCATCCACCCGAAGTGGATGGGTTCTCGCGGGTGGGGGGCGATCGTCGCGAGACTTCGTCGGCGGTTCGTAGCTGCATCTCCCACAAGCCTCATACAGCCATTTTTATTGCCGGGCAATCTTCCACAGATGCTTGTCGCTACGCAAGTACAACCCGCCGTTGGCGATCGCGGGGGTTCCCAGGACCGTTTCCCCGAAGTCGTGATGGGCCACGATTTGACCTTTGTCGGCCTTCGCATCGACCACCATGACCACGCCATCTTCGTTGATGCAATACACGTGTCCCCCGGCGGCCACCGGGGTGGCGCTGAACATGCCGCGCGAGGACTTGTCCCCATCCTGGACCGTCAGCCGCAACGACCAGAGGTTGTTGCCGTTCTTGATTTCGGCACAATTGAGAACTCCGGAACTGGCGATGCTGAAGACCCGTCCCTCGTAAATCAGAGCGCTGGGGGTGATCGGCCCCAGACGGTTTTGCTGCCACAGTGGCTTGGGAGGCCCTCCGGCGTCATCGACTTGCAGGGCGGTCAGTCCTTTCGACGGGGCGTACAACACTCCGTCCCCGACGGTCGTCGAAGGAATCGTCGAGCATGCTTCGTCGAACCGCCACACTTCGGCTCCCGAATAGGGGCGCAGCGCGACCAGTCCCTTGCCCGATTGCAAGACGGCCAAGTCGTCCGCGCGCGTCTTGCCGCGGAGCACAACCGGCGACGTCCAGTTTACCATCACCGGGCGGGGGAGTTTCCAGCGATTCTCTCCCGTGGCGACATCCAGCCCCAAGGCGAGCGACTCGCTATCGTTTTCGATCTGGACGATCAGCGTCTCCCCCACCACGATCGGAGAGGAGGACATCCCCAGGCTATTGCTGGCGTTTTGATAATCCTGAGTCAAGCCGCGAAACCATTGCAGGTTTCCGTCCAGGTCCACGCATGCCAGGTCGTTGCTGGAAAACAGAGCAAAAACCCGCTCTCCGTCGCAGGCGGGAGTCGGAGTGGCATTGCACATCTTGGGATGGCAGAGTGTGCGACCGGTGGCCCAGAACTGCCGCTCCCACAGCGGCCTGCCGGACTTGGCGTCGAAGCACAACAGGTGCAGCCGATCCTGTGCAAATCCACTGCTGGCGCTCAGAAAGACTTTGTCCCCGACTATGATCGGTCCGGACAGTCCACGCCCCGGCAAATCGGCTGTCCAGGCGATCGATTCGCCAACTGCCACCGGAATGTTGGGGTCGCTGGCGACTCCCGTCGTATCGGCGCCTCGAAATTGCGGCCAATCGGCGCCCCACGCGATCGAAGCGCTCGAAAAGAGCAGGGCCAACGTAATCAATCTCGGCATGGGAAAGCAGCTCCGAAGAAGCGGGGAATCGAGCGGTGAAGAAATCGGCAGGTTGTTGATATCAATGTGGATTTCGATTCAGATTCAGTTTCCGTTATTCGTGACGGCGCGATCGCGGCTGGTGGGGGTCTGCGCCGTCGCGCGATCGCCGGAGAGAATGGCCGTCCCCGTGGCGTCGCAAACGCGCAACTGGAATTGCCAGCGCTGCGCCCATTCTTCGGTTTGCTCGTTCTGGCAAACCTTGATCAGAATCAGGTTCTTGCCCGGCTTCAGCGTGCCGCGCATTTTGTACTGGTCGAGGCTCATCCCCCGGTGATACTCCTCGCGGGCAAAGAGCAATTCGCCGTTCAACCACACCTTCCAGGAATTGGGGGTACCGAGCCGGAAATCGACCGTGTGTTGTTTGTCGGAAACGAACTCGGTGGCGGCGTAGCAGACCGCCCCCTTGTGAGACGCCAGTGCCTTGGCCAGATCGACGATCCCGTACTCGTTGTCGGTGGCGACGGCGCTCCAGCCGATCTTCTGCTCCTCTTTTCCTTCGTACTGGGCGTCAAAATCGACCTTCGCTTCCGGGGGGTAGGGGGTTGCAAACCCTTTTCCGCCGGTGTTTTCGAAGGGGGCCACCACCCGCCATTTTCGCAGAAAGCCGAAATGCTGGGCCAGATCGACCTTTTCTCCCAGTTCTTCCAGTCGCTTCTTGATGGTCTGCACCTGGTCGTCGTCGCGCGAACCGGCCAGGGCCGTGGCAAACGTCTCCTTGGCTTCGGCTTTCTTTTCCTGGTCAAGCTGCTCATTCCCCTGAGCGATCAGCCGCCCGACGGCATCGCGCCGCAATTCCACGCTAGGGTCGTTGAGCATCCCGGGAATCAGTCGATCGGGGGCCGACTTGTCCACACGGGTCAAAATCTCGAACGCCAGTCGCCGCGCTCGAGGATCATGCTTGGTCTCTTTGATGAACTTTTCAATCTCGGCGGCGGGGAGCTTTCCCCCCTTGGCCAGTTCCCGCTGAGCGATCGTCTCGACCGCGTTTCGGAAGTAATTGGCCGCCAGCGGGTTGGCATCATCAAACGCAGCGAGAATCTTGGGGATCGCGGCCCCCTTTTCCGCCGAAACCTGCCGACATGCCTTGGCCGCCGCGGCGTTTCCCTGTCCTTCCGCACCGACCGCTTTGATCTCGTTCAGGTAGTCGTCCAAATCGGCCGCTGAAGCGAGCGAAGTAATCGCCAGACTCAAAATCAGGCCGCACGCCAACCCCGGTCGGAACAGTCGAATCATGGATGCCTCTGTTCAAAAAGTGTGAATTCCTCGCTCTGAATGGGCCTATTGTAACGCCCTTCAATTCCGATCGGCAAGCGTTGCGTCGCCAGACGCGTAGAATGCGGTCCCAGCCGCTGAATCCCGGACGCTGGCAGCGTCCGCCCCGTGGCTGGATTTCTCAGAAATCCAGTCAAAGTGGACCTCTTCCAACAGACCCAGGCGGCCCAGCACACTGGTCCGTCATCTGGTCCATCATCTGGTCCATCATCTGGTCCATCAACTGGTCCATCATCTGGTCCATCATCTGGTCCATCATCTGGTCCATCATCTGGTCCATCAT
>JBJXGA010000312.1:0-13019 GCA_046152955.1 Planctomycetales bacterium
CACTGCCAGCCAGACGGTCAACGCCAATCTCTCGCTGACGCTCTCGGGAGGGAGCTTCATTGAGAACATCACCGGCAGCGCCGGCGACGACACCATCACCGGCCTCAGTCCGGGCAATGCGATCGACGGAAAGTCCGGGAGCGACACGCTCCGCTTATCAGGGACCGGTGCCGCTTTGGATCTCCCGACCACAGCGGGAACCAGTCTCATGAACGTGGAGTCGATCGACCTCCGCGCTGGCGGAGCCAACACGCTGGCGGTGAGCGCGGCGTCGATCCTCAGTCTCGTCCAACCCCCTCCCGCCGCGAGCAACACGCTCACTGTCTACCGCGATGCGAACGACACGGTGACCGTTGGAGCGGGGCTGAGCTCCGCGGGACTCCAGACGATCGGCAATCGGACGTTTGACGTTTATTCAGGGGGAGGCGCCACGCTCTACGTCATGCAGCCGGGGCCGGTCTCGGTGACCGTCACGGTGAGTGCCGCAAGCGGCATCTACACTGACAGTCAGTTCGTTGCGTCGGGAACGGTGGCCGGTCCGGGCGGGGCCGCCGCCAGCACATTGGATGGGGTGGGCCTGACATTCACCTACTACGCCGGAGCGACCGCTTCCGGGACGCCGCTGTCGGGGGTGCCGGTCCACGTGGGAACCTACACCGTGGTCGCCAACTACGCCGGATCAGGTTATTTCAACAGCGGCAGTGCGCAGGCGACGTTTACGATCTCCCCCGCGACGCTGACGATCGCCGCCGCCGCCAACAGCAAGACGTACGACGGAACCACCAGCGCCGCCGCGACTCCCACGGTCAGCGGATTGCTCGGCAACGACACGGTGACGAACCTCTCAGAGGTCTACGCGCAACGGGCGGTGGGAACCAGCAAAATTCTGTCCGTCGCGACGTACACCGTCAACGACGGCAACAGCGGCGCCAACTACACCGTCTCAACGGTCGACAACACCACGGGGGTCATCACCGCCCGATCCCTTACCGTGAGCGCCACGGGAGTCAGCCGGCTCTACGACGGAACGACGAACGTCATCATGACGCTCAGCGATGATCGGGTGTCAGGGGACACCCTCACCACAAATTACGGCAGCGCGTCGTTTGCGGATAAGAACGTCGAGACGGGAAAAACCGTCTCTGTCATCGGGATGGCGATCAGCGGCGCCGATGCTGCGAACTATGCGCTCTCCAGTACGACTGCCAGCGCGACCGCCGACATTACAGCCCGATCGCTCACCGTGAGCGCCACGGGAGTCAGCCGGCTCTACGACGGAACGACGAACGCCAACGTGACGCTGGGCGACGATCGAGTTTCAGGCGACACCCTCAGCACGAGCTACGGCAGTGCCTGGTTTGCGGACAAGAACGTGGGGACGGGGAAAGCCGTTTCCGTCAGCGGCATCGCGATCAGTGGCGCCGATGCTGCAAACTATGCGCTCTCCAGCACGACCGCCAGCACGGCGGCCGACATCACTGTCCGGAGTCTGACGATCACGGCCCAAACCAACACCAAGGCCTACGATGGGACGACGAGTGCCGCCGCCGTCCCGGTCGTGGCGGGGCTGCAGGGGAGCGACACCGTCACTGGTCTGAGCGAAGTCTACAACTCCAGCACCGTCGGGACCGGAAAGACCCTGGCGGTGGCAAGTTACACGGTCAACGACGGGAACGGCGGCCAGAATTACAGTGTTACGACTGTGGCCGATTCCACCGGGGTTATCCAACTCGCCGCCGACATCCAGATGACGTCGCTGACCACTGATGGCAACGCCACGCTGACGGTCGCCTATGAGATCTTGAACCAGGCTGCCCCGGCGTTTTCCCTGGGGATCTATCAATCGCAAGATGCGCAGTTCGGTGGCGACACGCTATTGGCAACGGTGACGATTTCGGCGGCTGGCGACCTGAGCGTCGGGACGCATTCGATCTCGTTCACGATTGGGGGTGGGGTGGGGCAGATTGCATTGCCGGGAGCCGGAGTGGCCGACTCCAACGCCGATCACTATCTCCTGGGGGTTGCTGATCCGACGAATGCGATCCTGGAAGGAGACGGGAGCACCGAAGCCACCAACGTCGGCATCCTGACGGGGGTCTATCGCGTGGGAGCCGGACCGGTGATGGTTCAGGGAGGGAGCGCTGCGGATCAAGTCAGTGTGGGAGGGGCCAACAGCTTGACCTATAACGGCATAACCTACACCTATGCGGCAGGGAGCGTGACGGGTTTCCGGATTCGGTCTCACGACGGCAACGACGCGCTCAACCTAACGGGGGCCACAGTCGGGGCGCTGCTGCTGGGGGGCGCCGGGAACGACACGCTCACCGGAGGTTCCGCTGCCGACCTTCTTGAAGGAGGGGCGGGGAACGATGCGCTGGCGGGAGGGAGTGGGGACGACACCTACCTGTTCAAGGCCGATACGGCCTTGGGAAGCGACACGGTCTCGGAAGCGGTCGGAGCCGGAATCGACAGTCTCGATTTCTCGCAGGGGACGCTGGCGATTGTCCTGGACTTGTCGCTGACGACGGCACAGGGGGCCAATGCCAATCTGTCCCTCACGCTTTCGGCGCCGGACGTGATGGAGAATCTGACCGGGACTTCCGACAGCGACATGCTCACCGGCAATACTCTGGCCAATGTGCTGTTCGGTTTGGACGGAAACGATACGCTCAGGGGAATGGCGGGGAACGACACACTCTGGGGGGGAAATGGCAACGACATGCTGTACGGCGCCGGGGGGACCGACGCGCAGGCGGGTGGGGCCGGAAACGATACCTATTTCTTCAATGCTAGCGTCAATGTCGGCACAGACGTGATCACGGAGATTTCCGGAGAGGGGACCGACACGATCGACTTTTCGCAGTTCACCACCGTGGGGGTCACGCTCGATCTGTCGAGATCGACGGCGCAAGTCGTCTTCACGGGAAACCTCACGCTCACGTTGTCGGCCGGAGACGTTTTTGAAAATGTCACCGGCGGGTCCGGCAATGATCTCTTCACTGGCAACGGCCTGGCCAACATCCTGATCGGGGGGGATGGAAACGACACCCTCTCGGGAGGGGCCGGCGACGATGTCCTGCTGGGAGGGGGAGGGACGGACACCCTCTCCGGTCTGGCGGGACGCGACCTGCTCGTCGGAGGCACGGGCGCGGACGCTCTGTCCGGGGGAGACGCCGACGACATCCTCATCGCCGGGACGATCAGCTACTACAACGAGAGCGCCAAGACGCTGAACCAATCGGCGATCGACGCCCTGATGGCTGAATGGCTCCGGCTCGATGCCGACTACGCCACCCGCATCGCCAATCTCCGCGTGGGAGTGGGAGTTGGCAATCAGTTCAAGCTGAATTCCACGACGCTGCTCACGGACGGCGCCGCAGCCGATGCATTGACCGGAGGGATCGGGCTGGACTGGTTCTGGAGTTTTGCCGGTGACTCGCTTGTCGATCAGGGGACCGGCGGCGCCGAGACGGTCGGTTAACCAGCGCGACTCACTGCCCCGCGGAGCGGCTGCCATTGGGAGAACCGGCAATCGGCTTCCCCGCGGGCAAGGGACGCGCGGCGACGACGAATCCTTCGGCGTGCGATGCTTCCTGCAATTGCCTGTACAGGCCGAAACTGTCAGGGTACACCCAAAACGTGAGCGTCGCCCCCTCCGGCGCCGCCTGAAGCTCCGCGGCAAACCGTGAGCCGCGCCGCAGCGCTTCGCTCGCCGTTTCCGCCGGGGCGTCGGGCTCGGGGACGATCTCCACGTAGCTCAGTCCCACCCGAAACGCGCCATACCCCAGTCGCCGTTCTTCCAACGCTGAGAGCGCCTGCCGCTCGACCGTGTAACGCATGGAAAAGCCATCCACGGGACCGACGCTCCCCTGGTGTCGGCCATGTTTTGCCAGCCAGTCCTTTTGCCGTTCCAACTGAAATTTCAGCCGTTCCGCCAGTCGTCCCCAGGGCACGACCGACACACGGTTCCCCAGCAGGCGAAACTGGATTTCCTCCCCGGCGACTTCCTGGCTGACCGGCGCCAGACGATGCTTGATCGTCGCGACCGGAGCGGCGGCCCCCTGCGCCTCTTCAAACTCCGCCAAAAGCGCCGTCAACACCTCCTGCCGATCTCCCAGCGTCTGTTCCAGCCGCACCACGCGCGACAGTTGTTCCTCCAGTTCCGCCTTGCGGCGGGCGGCTGTCTGCTGGGTGGCCGACAAGCTCTCTTTCGCCGCCACTTGTGCCTGCTTCAGAGCCTGCATCTGAGTTGCCAGGTCCGCCTGCCGGCCCGCCAGTCCGGCCAACTCTCCCTCCAGTGCCGCCAATTCTTCGAGAATCGCCGGCGGTGGCTCGTCGGACTCCGGTTCCAGCGGCGCCGCTGCCAGTTCCGGCGCACTCGGAATGCAGTCGATGGGGGTCGAATCCTGTGGAGTCGCCTGTAGTTCCATCGCGGGCGATGGCTTGGCGATGACCGGCGCGCGACCGACCCGCACCCCGGCAATCACGATCAAAATGATCAGAATGCCGACCATGTTGGCCAGGACGTCGAGGAACGAGTCGGAGCCAAATCCCGGATCATGCGTCGTGTGACGACTCATCGGCGCCCTCCCCGTTTCTTGCGCGGCGTTTCTTCCGACTGGTATTGTACCGAGGTGGCCACGCCGGCCTTTTCCAGCGGCGCACGCAACCTTTCGTAATAGCCGTTCCCTCCCGGGAAGATCACAAATCGGACTGCGGGGAGCCAATAGAAATTGGCCGGCGGCGCCCCCCACGATTGCGCGGTCTGCTCGATCCCCGCCATCACCCGCTGCGTCAACTCCTCCGTCTTGGTCGATGCATCCAGCGGGATCGCCACTTCATTGGGACCGATCATCATCAGATCCCCGCGCACATGGATTTCCATCCGGCGCTCCAGACCGATCCCGGCCCGCGCGCTCGAACGACCCCACCGCTTCTTACCTCCCGGCGGCGCCGGTTCCCCATTCCCCCCACCCGAGGAACTCAAGCTCGGAAATCCCGAGCCCGCGCTCTTCGATCCCTCGCGATCGACCGCCTCATCCGTTGGAAACCACGGAGAGGAGTCCCCCTCGGTTCCCGGCGTCCCCTGATCATCGGGACGCTGCGTCTGCCGCGCGCCGTTTGGCTTGGAGCCGTCCCTGCGCAATGGCCTCGCCCGGTCCAGATCGTCTCGATGCTTCCCGCTTGCCTCTCCCCCGCCCGGAGCAAACGGCGCTTCCCCATCCGGATCAGGCTCAATCGTTCGCAATCGCCCCGGCGCATTCGGATCGCGGGCTGCCGGCGCCGGCGGGAGATGGCCATGTGGCGCATGGACCTCGTCCGGAAGCGGAGAAAACGGAGGCTCTACATTTCCCCCTGCCCCCTGGCTGTTCGATTCAAATCCACCCCCGGACCGACGCGCGGCGACCGATTCCTGGGGGGCTCCTTCGTCCACCTCCGTTCCCGGCGCGCCGCTCATCGTCGCGGGCCGCGCTCGGCCGCGCCCCCCGGCGGTCCCCCCTGGACTCCCTGCGGCGGCTCTTCCTGTGGCACCGGTCGGCGGAGTTCCTGGGGTGGCTGCCCCTCCCTGACTGGGGATTGCGGACTTCACCCGGTCTCCTTCAGCCGCAAGCGTCCCTCCGCCGGGAGCTCCGTTGGAACCCCGAACCGAATCCCCCCCATCCGGGGGCCGATCCGCGAGAGCCACGGCAGGCGCGGTCCCCGTCTTGGATTTTCCGGCCAGCCGATCCCCCCCCAGTCCGGCGCCCCCTGGCGATTCATCTTTCCCGCGTGAAATCCGGTCCTGTTCCTCCTGAAACAGATTTCGATAGTTCCCCAGTCCTCCCCTCGCGTCGCGTCCGCGTCCTCCCGCGATGCGCGTCGCTCGCAGCTTCTCTCTCGCCGCGAGGGTGACGTCGATGGCATCCTGCAGTGTCGCCCGCGCTTCGGGATCGCTCTCCGGTTTGGCCAGTTCGACCCCGTCATCGACCAATTCGTAACCGAAGTGTGCTCCCACCGGCGCCAAGAGAGCCCTCGCCAGATGATAAGCCACACTTCCGTTGGGGCGCACGATGAGCAGCACGTACGGTTCCGGCTCACGATTGCCCAGCGCCTTGTGTTTGACATTCCAATACCGCAACAGCGCCTGCGTCCCCGAGAGCAGCGGATTGTAGCCGGGAGAATCGAAGAACCCGTCCAGTTCGCGCGGTCCCAAGGTGACGTCTTCTCCCAGAAAACGATAGCCCTGGTCCGTGCATTCGATGTAAATCGGTCGCCGGACTGTTCCTGACGTACCGTCATAAGGAATCAGCGCGAATTGGTTCCCCGCGGTGGCCTGCTTCCGTTCTGTCAGGTCCAGGTTGCGGCGCGTCGCGGAAATCTGCGACACCAACTGCTGTTCGGTCGCTTTGAGGTTCTGCTCAGCCGCTAGAGCCGCCACGCGGGCCTGCTGCGTGGCGTCCGACTCCTCCGCGGCGCGCGCCCGCCGCGCTTGCAGCTCTTTGAGCTTCCGCTGGGCACGGGCGAATTGACGCTGCTGTTGATCGGTGCCCTGCTGCGCCTCGTCCCGAGCTCGCCGTGTCGCGGCCAGGTTCCGTTCCCATTCGGCCTCCCGCTCTGCACGCCGCGCTTCGCGCGCGGCCAGTGCCCCAGCGCGCTCCTCTTCGGCCGATTCGAGGTCGGGTTCCTGCGGGACTGCGGTGGGAGGCGGTTCCGGGGGCAAGGGCTGCACCTGTTGCCGTTCGGCCAATTCCCGTTCGATCGCCTGTTGCCGAATCTTGTTCGACATGGCAATCAACAGCAGAATCAGCGCTCCCATCGTACACATGAGTACGGCCAGGAACGGAAACAGCGAGACGGCGGATTCGGATTTGTTGGAGCGGCGGCTCATGCGGCGCTTTCGGTCGAATGCGTCCTAAAACAGGGCCGGCGGCTCTCAAGCCGCATGCGGACGGGCGCGGGCCGTCAGCAAATGGACCGCGGCATTCAGGCTGTGAATCGATTCCTCGAACGCTTCCACGGCGCGGACGGCCTGCAGGTTGTCGCTGAGCGTCCCTTGCAGCCGCGCCAATTCCGCTTCGCCCGCCGTCAACTCGCGCAACACTTCTCCGTGCCGCACGAGCGTCTCCATCTGGGAGGTCACCGCGTCGGTCGCCCGCGTCAAGTCCCCGTGCCATTGTCCTACCGCTCCCGCCAGGAGCTCGGCGCTGGATCGCATCTGCGCAGTCTGCTCGCCGCGCGCCTGCGACAACTCCTGCTGCATGCGCCCCCAGAGCGTCGCCACCTGCTCGGCGAATTGACGCTGTTGGCTGGTCGCCGACTGCTGGACTCCTTCGACGACCTGGGCCAGTTCCTGGGCCACGGTGCGGCACGCTCCCAGCAATTCCCCGCGGACTTCCGTCAACTGCTGCTGGTGACTCTCCAGCGTGGCGTTCATCCCCGATTCCAGGGCGCGGGTGAATTGCGATTGTTGCGACTGGGCGACCTCCAGCCAGCGCTCGCGCATCCCCTCCAGTGCGGTTTTCCACAGTCCGGTCTGCCAGTTGACCAGTTCTTCGGTCCGCTGGAGCAACTGCTCGGCAGCCTGGACTTCGGCGCGGGCCAGCGGCGTGTCTTCCACGTCGTCGTCGGCGAGCGCCGGCGCGAGTCCCGAGATGCCCAATTCTTCGACTTGCGACAAAATTCGATTCTCGTTTCGTTCCACGACGAACGTGGAAAAGACCAGGATCATCGACAGCGTCAGTGCCAGGGCCGTGGTGTCAAACGCGACCGCCAGCCCCGCGGTGACACCGGTCAGCGACGATTCCAGTTGCTCCGGGGTGATGTTCGCGATCGCCATCGTGATGCCGATGACTGTCCCCAGAAATCCGAGAATCGGGATGGCCCAGGTGATCGTCCGGACCAGCGAGTAACTGGCGCTCAGTCCATCCGACGCCATGTCCGCCAGATAACGCAAATGATCTTCGAGCGCCTTCACCGACCCGCGGTTGGAGATGTACTCGCAGATTTCGCGAACGCGCGTCACCAGTTTGGTGCGGCGGTATCCTACGGGGAGCGATTGCGTCGCCTCCCACAGCCGCCGCGCCCGGTCCGCCGAGATGGCCAACTCCGGAGAAATCGCATTCAGCAGCGGCAACCGGAGCGCCCGCGATTCCCGAAACAGCCCCAGCCCCTTGCGGATCAGGATGCACATCCCCAGGAAAAAGCACCCCATTTCGCAATACAGCGTCCAGTGACTCTGGAAATAGCGAAACAGAAACGTTTGATCGATCGGGAGGTAGGGGAGCGATTGATAGAACCCGACCGTCAGCGCCGGCCCCCACAGCCAGGGAGATAGGAGCAGTTGAGCCCCCCAGTCTGACGGTTCTGAGTGGGGGTTGATGGAAGCCGACTTGCGCGACGGAGCGGATGACATTAGAGGCGTTCCTTGGACCGACAACTCATCGGAAATCGCGCAAACAGCGCAGATACCCAGAATTGTTCAATGCGATTCAAAGCTCCCAGTCTTGTGTTCAGCCCCTAGGGGCGCATCGCAAGACCACAAAGTTGTTGGAATCGATACATCCCTCAATATCGACCTATTCGGAATCCGGAGTTGATGAAAAGGTTGACAGGGAGAGGATCGAAGGCCCCCTGGGAGCGTCGAAGCGAATGGTATTGGAACCGGAAATCGCTGTTGGGTCGATCTTTCAGGAATGCCACTGGCGTCTTCGTTATGCCTGCCGGTCAACTCGAGCCAGCCTGGAGTGCTGGGGCGCCCGGTTGTGGGGGGAACGGAACTTTACGGCATGATTCGCCGCCCGCGTCGCGCAAAACCGGACTTCGTCTCTGTTGCCTGGACCAGGTGGTGCCTGGACCAGGTGGTTGAGATCGCTTCCGGCGGGCGATAGGATGGCGCGTCGTTCGGCAATTTCCGGTGGGTACCTCTCTGACGCTCCGTGTTCCGCCGGTGCAACGCCGACACGCTGTTCGAGACTCACGATCAACCACGACCGGAGATCATAGCCATGCGGACTGCGACGCGAACTCTTCCGGTGATCCTTGCCGGGTTCCTGGCGACCGGCCTGTTCCCCGCGCGGCTGCGGGCTGCCGAATCGACACAACCCAACATCCTGTTCATTTTTGCGGATGATCTCACCTGCCAGGCCATCAGCGCCTATGGCGAACAGCGGCGACTGCTCAAAACGCCCCACATGGACCGGATCGCCGCCGAGGGGATGCGGTTCGACCGCTGCCTGGTGACGAATTCAATCTGCGGGCCGAGCCGGGCGACGATTCTCACCGGGACGTACTCGCACCGCAATGGCTTCTACAACAATTCCAACTGCACCTTCGACAGTCGTCAGCAGACGTTTCCCAAGCTGTTGCAGGGGGCCGGATATTCCACCGCGATCATCGGCAAATGGCACCTCGTCAGCGATCCGGTCGGGTTCGACCACTGGCACATCCTGCCGGGGCAGGGGCTGTACTACAACCCGCCCATGATCCGCAATGGGGAAAAAACCAGGCAGACCGGCTACGTGACCGACATCATCACCGACCTGTCGATTGAGTGGCTCCGGCAGCGCGACAAGTCGAAGCCGTTCGTCCTGATGTGCCAGCACAAGGCCCCTCATCGCGAGTGGTCCCCCGCACTGCGGCATCTCGGCTGGGACAAGGATCAGCCGCATCCCGAGCCCGAGACGCTGTTCGACGATTTTGCCGGGCGCAGTCTGGCGGTCCGCGATCACGACATGGGGCTGGATCGCACCTACACCGCCAGCGATGCCAAATTCAAACCGTCCCCCAACATGAACGAAGAGCAACTCCGGGCCTGGAACGCCTACTACGAGCCGCGGAATGCCAAGTTCATGCAGGCCAATCTCAGCGGCCAGGAGCTGATCCGCTGGCGCTACAATCGCTACATGCACGATTACCTGGGGTGCGTCAAAGCGGTCGACGAGGGGGTCGGTCGTCTGCTCGATGTTCTGGACCAGGAAGGGCTGGCGGACAACACGGTTGTGATCTGCTCTTCCGATCAGGGCTTTTTTCTGGGTGAGCATGGCTGGTTTGACAAGCGCTGGATATTTGAAGAGTCGCTGCGAACTCCCCTGCTGGTCCGCTGGCCGGGTGTGACGCAACCGGGGAGCGCCACCGACCGGATCGTCTCGCTCCTCGATTTCGCGGAGACGTTTCTTGATCTGGCGGGGGTTCCGATCCCAGCCCAAATGCAGGGCCGCAGCCTGCGCCCCATTTGCCGCGGCGAGACCCCCGCCGACTGGCGCCAGAGCCTGTATTACCACTACTACGAATTCCCCGACCCTCATCGGGTCCGGCCCCATTACGGCGTCATCACCGACCGCTACAAGCTCGTGCATTATTACAAGCCGGATGTCGACGACTGGGAACTGCTCGATCGTCAGCAGGATCCGCTGGAAACTAAAAACTATTACGACGATCCGAAGTATGCCGCGACAGTCAAAACGCTTCACGCAGAACTGGAGCGGCTTCGAAAAACTGTGGGGGAGACTGAAGAGCCTCCAGCTTCCGCCTACGGAGATCGATAGAACGTCAGGTAAGAAAGGAATCGCCGTGGACACCGAAGAAGATCAAATCATTTACGACGAACCACACTGCCAGCGCAGGACTTCTTCAATGAATTTCTGATTTACGGCGTCTGCGCGAAGTGCGGGAAGTCGACGTCGATCGGAGACTTTGGAAAACTGTAGGATGAACTGAACCGACAATCGCCCGCCTCGGACGGATCATCCCGCACCCGTTGTTTGCTCCTGAAATGGACAGAGCTCCAGCGACTGGGTATCGAAGGTCGCATACCGGCCGTCGCACAGCGCTCCAACGGCGATAAAGTAGCGGCCCCTGTCGAACCGAATCGGTCCCTCACCCTTCCAGGGACAGATCACTTCAGGCGTTGCCAGCAACCAGCGATGCATGTGGCCAGAAAACAGGAAGCGGTGCGGCGCAGCGCCAAAAATGCGTTCGCGGCTTTCCTGGTCGCCGGGAGGGCCATCAAAATACCACAGGTCAACCAGGTTCTCCGGATCGAGCCAGGGTTCCACGTGGGTGAAGAGACAGTCGCCAATCACCAGCCTCGGTTGCAACGACGCCATGTACTGGAGAACGACGGACGGGTAACGCGTGCGAATCTCTGCCGACACGTCGACGCACAGGCCGAAGTCATGATTTCCCCAAACGCCGATGACCCCAGCATCCCCTAGCAGCCGGCACGTCTCCTCGATTCGACCTCCGGTCTCAAAAACGTCGCCGAGCATCACGATCCGATCGACGCCGAGGTCCGCGAGCCGCGCCAGTGCCGACCGCAAATGCCCGACGTGTTCGTGGATGTCAGTGATCAGGCCAAGCCTCATTTTCGTTTCAACGGCTCTCAACGGAGGACACTGGGGCGTTTCGCGCTCCCATGACGATATTCTGACCCCTCGCTTGTCCGCGGCACGATTGTACTCAGCAATAGAAACGTGACGACGTTGAAGACCAGCGTGAAGGGGGGGACGATCAAACAGTGGGACCATCTCATTCGGATGCTCCATCTCGATCGGTTTTCAAGTCAATTCCGTATTTGTGCCGCCACGTGGCATGCTTTGTCGCCAAATGAATTCTCAGTTCCTCAATGCCAGTATCGGTGACCTCGGTTCCACGCACGTTGAGAACGGAAAGGAAAGGGAGTGTTTTGAGGTGCTGGATGCCAGCGTCGGTGACCGAAGTCCCATACAGGCTGAGGGCGCGCAAGTTCGTGCAGGCCGACAGATGCTGTAGCCCTGCATCGGTGATCCCGGTCTGGTCCAGGTCGAGTCGATCCAACATTCTCCAACCTGACAATTTCGCCAGGCCAGCATCCGTGATGCTCGTTCGACTGAGCACAAGGACGGTGACGTTGGATAACGGCGCGAGGTGCGCCAGACTGGCGTCCGTCACGCCGGTCTCGTCGAGCCACAGTGAATCCAGATCAATCATCCTCGGCAGTTGCGTTACACCGATGTCCGTCACGTGCGTGCGGCTCAACCGGAGGTCTCGGAGTTGCGTCAATCCGTCGAACTGTTCCAGCGAGCGGTCTCCCACGCGCGTGTCGCTGAGCCACAGGGTCTTGAGTTGTGTCATCCGCCCAAGATTCACAACTCCGTTGTCCGAAAGGTTTGTATCCGCCAGAAACAGAGCTTCGAGGCTCGTCACTCTCGACAGGTTCTCAAGATCCTGGTCGCTGACCTGTGTCTCATTCAGGTTCACATAGGTCAGGGCTTCGAATAGGTCTCTCATTTCTGTGGGCAATGGCCGACGCGACCATTCAGGCCAGCGCGGCGCGGTGAATGTCTGGCCGCCAAGTCGCTTGATATCCCGCAGGGCGACATCGCACTTGTAGATCGACATGCCGAGGTAAAGCAATCCTGCGAATAGGGCCAACGCAACCGTCGCCGCCGCGATCCACCACGGGCGCGGCAGGCAAACCGAGAATCGCCCGGGTTCGGCTAACACCGCGTTGTGAGTCCTAGGACTGATCATGCTGTCAGCCTTCCGACCGCAAATGGAAGCGAGAAAGTCGACTGGGGTCGCTGGAACGTCCGCCGCACCGCGACCGCACTTGATCGGTCAATTGCTGGCTTTGGTGGAGAGTGGGGAGCGGGCGGCCAGATTTGGGCGAAGTCGTCGTTTCTCGGCGCGCAAAAACGACTCATGGCGGTTGCCGCAAATCGTTTTCAGAACAATGCCCAAGACAGGATTTGAACCTGCACTCCCGGTAAAGGGAACTAGGCCCTCAACCTAGCGCGTCTGCCAGTTTCGCCACTTGGGCCAGAGGCTGCTTCGCGATGGACCGGCAAACTGGCGTGAGGAGTGCCGCCGGAGGGTGCGAATCAAGAATTATACGTGGAGTGGACGGAGGGTGCAACTGAGGGGGGAGGAACCTCAGGAATTCCGCATCGGGGCCTCTTGGCGCCTGGCGCACCTGCTTCAACGGGTGTGTGGGTCTGGAGATAAGGAGTGGTGAGGTGCGGAACGCGAGGGGAGGCAGGTTCGCATACGTGTTTTGGGCT
>JBJXGA010000157.1:0-16121 GCA_046152955.1 Planctomycetales bacterium
CGCCAGCTCCTTTTCCAGCCGGGCGCACGTCGGACATCCATTTCCGGTCGGCACTGTCATGGTCGACAGAGCCTATCCTTGATTCCCAAAATCGCCAAGAGCAATTCAAAAGCCGTGAACGGTTACCTGATTGGCACATGGGAAACAAGTGTAGAGGGCGCCCTGAAGCTCACTTTCGACGTTTGCAAAGGTCTCAAGACGACAACTCGTACCGGTTTGTTGTCGCGGCTGAGAACGGAAAAGATCCCGTGTGTGAAGGCCGTGCGTACTTATCACGAATTGAAGACAGACATTACCTGACCGTGGGATCTGCGGACAATGAACAGCAATTGCCAAGGTACAACACGATTGTCGTTGACGAGTGGCAGCCAAAACTGCAAGTCAGGATTCTGAATCGTCAGTGGCTGTTTCGGACGATCAAAGCGGACCCAACTGTAATCACGCACCAAGGTTTCCCCAACGGTGACTTTCTCGTAACTGCCACGACTGAGGAGCTAAAAGCGTTGAGCATGGACGAGAACCCAAAAGAGCCGGTGCCGAGGTTTCGCCGTCGCCCGAGAACGCCAAAGGAAGACATAGCCTTTCTTCGCACATACTGGAATCGCGTCGTCGCGATGCTGGCCGGCAGCGACGACGTCCATTTTTCGCGCGTTCTCCAGCTTCCGCAGCCATGGCGTGCATTGTACACCACGTTTATACTGGACGCAGAGGTCCGAAACGGTGGGTTCCATCAATACTTTTGGAACACCGAGGGCGTTCTGAACGCGACCACCGAGGAGGACTTGGGCTACATCGCGGCTGTAGACATCCAACAGAATTTCCGCCGTGCCGTTGCCTGTTTCGTCGAGTTCGATCTTGCTGCGCAGAAGCGTCGCGGAGAGAACACACGGGAAGAGTTTACCGCTGGCTACAAGACTATACCATGGGATAGTTTCGACACACAGTTTTATGAGACTTCGCCCACGTTGTTTCAGCATGTGGCCAGGTATGTTCGAGAGCACCACGTTGACTTCGACCGCAACGGCTAACCAGGCGTGCAAAGAACCCGGCCATCGCGTCCAGGTTGCAATCCGCCGCCCTCGTAGGCCGGGTCACTGAGCTTGGGTCGTTCGTCGGTGGACTTCCGAGGTACAGGAGACAACTATGCCTGCCCGCAAGACAGACAAGACTTCCAAGCCTGCCGTCCGAAAGCCGGCTAAGCGCACGGCGGCACGAGGCAAGGTTGCCACCACGCTGCCGGAATCCATGATCACTGGCAAAGCAAGCCCCGCGAAGGCAGCGGAGGGTGACAAGCCGGTCTTCGCCTACATCGCGAGCTTGCCACAGCCGCAGCGCAGCATTGCCGAGGGAGTCGATGCCCTGGCGGCCAAGACGCTGCCCGGCCTACAGCGCTCCGTGAAGTGGGGGATGTCATACTATGGCGTCGGCGACGGCTGGTGTTTCTGTTGCGGCGGTTTCGCGGGGCATGTCAAGCTCATGTTTGTGAATGGCGAGACGCTGGTTCCGGTACCACCTGTGACGCCGGTCGCGATGGGCAAGTCGACGCGGGGGGTGGAGCTGATCTCTGTTGATGACCTCAACGAACGCCAGATCGCGGCATGGATGACCCAGATTGCGGCCGTCCCTGGCGTTGGCGGGAAGAAGAAATCGGCCCGTCGTCCGGCTTGAAACCGAAGATCGCGTCGGAGCGCATGTCCTGAGTCCGGCCAAAAGCACCCCGAGCATGGCCGTCAACTTGGACGATCCGGGCATCGTCCAGTTCATTTTTGACATCCAGGCATCGAGAGCGACAGTTGAACTCTCGGACGAGGCGACCGACGATGTCGTGCCAAGCGATCCTGATGATGGGCCGATGGTCGCTACGGCTGTTGCCGGACAGGCGGACGTGCTCTGCAGGTGGGATCGACATCTGCGCCACCCTAGCGTTCGCTCGTACTGCGAGACACGAGGCATTCGGATCCTCACCGACGTCGAGTTGCTCGCGGTCCTCCGCGAAGCGGATCCGCAAGGGCAATCAGAAGGCTGAGTCACGTTCGCGATTGGCACACAGGGAGTTGGCGGGGCACCGATTGCATGCCAGCGCAGTTTGCAATAGATTCAGTTACCAGCCGGGTCATGCCATCCCGATGCGAAGAAAGGAAATCATGTTTCCGAGCGCTCGAATCCACGGACCTCCACTGCTTCTGGTCGGCCTGTTCGTTACCGCCGCGGTTCCAGTCGATGCGGGCGAGACATCGTGGGACGAAGGCAATTTGATCGCCAACGGGCGATTTGAGGCCAAGCCTTCACGGGCGCTTCCAGACGGATGGACCGTCGTCGCACCGAACAAGGCGCTGGGGCCGCGCTTTGCACTTTTGCGCGACTCTGGCGGGGGCACGCAGCTTTCGGCTGCCGGCAATGGACGCGAGGAATGCTTCGGATTCATCAAGCACCCCGTCCGTCTGGAAGGGGGCAAGACGTACCGCTTGCGCGTCCGATTCAAGACGCAGGGGCTGGAGGATCTCAACCGTCACCTCGTGCATGGAATCTTCGGTCACGGTTTCAACGAAGGCGTGTTCGAATACCGGCGCGACGGTGAATGGATCATTGGCGAGCGGTCGTTTACCGGTCCGCCAGGCGACGTGAACAGCGATCTGCGATTGTGCTTCCGCTATTCGGCTGACGGCCAGGTCGTGTGGGACAGCGTCGCGCTCCATGAGCGGGAGCCGATTCCGCCGCGGCCGGTGAGGGTCGCAGTCAGTTGGGGTTGGGGGGGCAGCGACCCGACGGCGAATCACGACCACTGGAGCTGGTTTCTCGACGCGGCTGGCGAGCGCAAGGCCGATGTGGCGCTGCTGCCGGAAGTCTGCAACGTTTGTCAGGATCAGGCGGCCACTCCTCCTGCGCCCGAGACGATCGATGGCCCGCTGTGCGGCTTCATGGCGGCCAAGGCGAAGCAATGGAAAATGTACGTCAGCGGTACGTTCACGCGGCGCGACGGCGACATATTGTACAATTCGGCGCCGCTGTTCGACCGCGAGGGCAAATTGGTGGGAGTCTACGACAAAAACATGCTCTTCGACCCCGAACTCGACAACGGCACATCGCCGGGGGTCGGTTATCCGGTTTTCGAGACCGACTTCGGAAGGGTCGGCATCATCATTTGCTACGATAGCTGGTTCCCCGAGCCGGCGCGCCTCTTGGGCTACAAGGGGGCCGAATTGGTGCTGTTTCCGAATGCCGGCTACTACCGCGAGCTGATGCCCGCTCGGGCCAGCGACAATGGCCTGGCGATCGCCGTCAGCAGCCTAAACTGTCCAGCAGGCGTGTGGGACTCGGGCGGCAACCAGGCGGGTGAAAGCCAACCTGAAGAGACGCGCTACGCCCCCCAAGGGGCGATCACGTCGTACGAAAAGCTGGATGGCCTGCGGATGGTGCTGTCGACGATCGACCTGTCAAAAAAGCCCAGCCCGCACTACTGGGGAGGCCCGATGCTCTCGGCCCCCGGTCCCCGCCGGGTTCGCCAGACGTGGCGCGTCCCGCTCGAGCGCGAGATCGAGCACGAGGCCCGACGGTGGCTGACGCCCCAGCCGACAGGCGGCCAGTGATGGCCTGGGCGGTCGAGAATTCCACCACGGCCGCCGCATGCAGCGGAAACAAAGGTTCCTGAGCGGAAACAAATGTTTCTGGCACGTTTTTGGATTCGTTTTTGGATTCCCAAAGTAATTGGACCTGTCCCCCACCGACTGTGGTCGTGGCTTCAGGCTGTGGCCGGCGCGGGACTCAGGGCTTTTGTCGTCGATGCCCCCGGAATCATTTCCATTCACGCTGCGTCCGAAGCGCATGCGCACCGTCTTGTTGCTGGTGACGTGTATTGCGCTGATGTTTGGCGGAATTCTGATGATCCGCCAAGGCGATGTCCGCGGCTGGTTCGTCGCCACCTTCTTCGGGTTAGGGATCGCGATCTTCCTGCTTCAGCTCCATCCGCGATGTTCGTTCCTCACCGTCGACGAGGACGGCATCGAGTGTTGCACGTTATTTCGCACGTCGCGGATGCCATGGGCCGACATTGCGGAATTTGGCATATTCGTTCAACGACACCGCGGCCTGACGATAAACAGGGGGGTCGGAATCAATTTTTCCGCAGCGGATCCGGGGCGGGCCCGCGCCCTTTCCAGGGCATCGACCGGATTTGAAGGAGCCCTGCCGGACACGTATGGACTTTCCGCCGCCGAACTGGCCGCATTGCTTTCCGCGTGCCAGTCCAGGATCGCTTTGAGCGACTCAAGCACCGTTCGGCCGACCGGTCGCGCTGCTGCAGGCAAAGACGATGCGTGGTCATGAGCAGCGAATGCTGGGCGAGGCGGTCGATTTTTCGTTCCCGGCAAAACGTGACAACCTGGCGGGGAATTGTCATACTCCGGTTCCTTCCTCACGAAGACTCCTACCGACTCCTGATGATTCCTACCCAGAAACGAGGTGCGGCGTGTTGATTGGCTATGTCAGCGACGAGCGGTATGTGGCGATTCCCGATGTCCTGATCGAGTTCGAAGGGGGAGGGCTGTCGGTCGAGACCCGGTCGCGAGCCTCCGGGGCGGTGCATGCCGACGTGCCTCCGGGGGATTACAAGGTCACGCTGAACAAACCCGGTTTTGGCGGGAAGCGGGTGACGATGACGGTCCGCGAAGGTTCCCCGTACCATTTCCGGCTGCTGTCGGATTGCCTGTTGGGGTATCCCTGGCCCAAGTGCGTACGAGAGGGAGAGAAGTCGGAGTTTCGCGTTCACTCTCCCGAAGCGTACGAATTGGAGCTGTGGCGCTACGGCTGGAAGAAGGAACTGATCCGCAAATTGGGGTGGTACGACGAGCATGGCCCGCGGGCCACCGTGCAGATCACGCCGGATGGGGACTATTCCCAGCGAGGGGTCGAATGGAACAAATTCGGCTACGCGAATCCGGCGCTCAAGCAATTCGTCACGGCCCCGGATCGATCCGGGCTGTACTATTTTCACGCCCGGACGAAATCGGGGCTGTTCTTCTCCTTTCCGTGGGTGGTCGCGCCGGCCAAACCGCGGCACAAGCTCGCCGTTCTGGCGTCGGACATCACCTGGAACGCCTACAATCCCTTTGGAGGGCGAAGCAATTACATCAATGCCGACCGGCTCCCTTCCGTCCCCTGCGTCAACGCCCGTCAGGAGCTGAAGCGGTACACCGATGCGGAATACATCAATTACGGCGTGGACTGCTATGACCCCCTCTCGTTCGAGCGTCCCGAGCTGATCAATCTGGTTCCCGAGGGAGAAGAGATCACCAATCCGATTGAGGGGCGGACCGCCTGCCACATCGCTCCTGCCGAGTGGCGGCTGTTGGGGTGGATGGAGCGGGAAGGGTTCGAGTACGACTTCTATTCGGAAACGCAGTTCCATTTTGGACAGGTGCCGCTGGACGAGTATCGCGTGCTGGTCATCAGCACCCATCCGGAGTACTGGTCGCGCGAGATGTACTTCGCCCTCAAGGCTTGGGTCCACGAGCGAGGGGGGCGGTTGCTGTACCTGGGGGGGAACGGCCTCAACTGCGAAGTCCGGTTTCTCGACTCATCCACGATGGTGGTGGAAAATGGCAACGAGCGCGAACGGATTCGCCAGGGGGTCGCCGAAAGCCGCTTTCATACCCGCGTCGAATCGGAAGCCAACCTGCTGGGAGTGGTCTTCACGTACGATGGGATCATGACCAGCGCCCCGTACCGGGTGGTGGACGGGTCGCATTGGGTGTTCGCCGGAACGGGGTTGCAGAACGGCGACCAATTCGGAGAAGCGAGTCTGCACCGGCGCTGCCCGGGAGGAGCGTCGGGGCATGAGACCGACAAGCTGTCACCCCATTCGCCGAAAAACGTGCATCTCCTGGCCGAGGGGCTCAACCCAGACAAAGGGGGCGCTCACATGGTGATTTACGACGTTCCGAGTGGGGGACAGGTTTTTTCCGTGGGATCGATCACCTGGCCCAGCTCGATCCTGGTGGATGAGGCGGTTTCAAGAATCACCGCCAATGTGCTGCGGCGATTTTTGGGATGAGGGTTGGCCAATGATCCAGTCCCCGTTCCGCTCCGTTCTGCTGTAAGGGGCGTGCGGATTCATATGCTCAAGTTCTCCAAGGGATTATTTGCGGTGGGAGTGGTGGTGGTCGGAGCGTTTCTGCTTCTGGCGGTGTTGTCGGGGCTGGGGGTGTTTCGGATGCGGTGAGGCGCGGCGCGTTGGGGAGAGGGCGTCGCCGTTTTGAGGACAGAGCAACGAGACCCTTGCCTCCCCCAACCCGGCGCTCCCCTTCGAGGGGGGGGAGGGAGAAGAGTTGTGCTGTGCGCTGGGGACGGTTTTGCTCCTGGCGCGGCTGCTGCCGGAGCTAGCGATATCGTCCCATTTGCAGGTGCTGCAGACTCTCAAAGGTGAGCGACAGAAAGAGGATTCCGGCGAACATCTGCTGGTGCGTCAGGAAAAAGGCCGCGGCGCAGCCCCCCAGCAGGATCGACAGCTTGAGGGAGATCTCCAGGCCGTCGTACGGTCGAAAATGGCGCAGCAATTCGCGAGAGACCTGTCCGCCATCCAGGGGATACACCGGTAGGAGATTCACCAGGCCCCACCAGAGATTGATGAAGATCAACGTCTGCAGCACCCAGATCAGATACAGCGCCTGCTGTGGGCTATCGGGGAGCCAGCCCATGTGGAAAATGAGGCGCTCCAACCCCCAAACGATGCCGAACAACACAAATCCGGCGCCTGGGCCGGCCAGCGAGACCAGGACCGACCGGCGCGTCGAGAAATTCCAAGTCGGCATAAATCCGGCATATCCGCCGAATGCATACAGGACAATTTCAGGCCGCCAGCCGAAGTGCTGCGCCGTGAGCGCATGCCCCAGCTCATGCACGAGAATTGACAGGAACACGCAGCCGATCCACAGCAGCATGAAATTGAAATCGTTCCGGTCCCACCCCATGACGGCGGAGAACACCCAAAACATCGGATGGACTCTGACCGGAATTCCGAACAGGGAAAACCGCAGGTCGTAGGGAGTCGGAGCCGCATTGCCAAGCATGTTCTCGCCTCGTCGTTCGCCAGGGAGGCCCTGAACGCGGCGCCCGCAGCGCCGCAGCCGGTTCAGATTCCCGGTGTGCGCACTTCCCGCGCCGGGGCGAACGACCAGAGATCATAACAGGACGGGGACGAAAATGCCGTCACCCGACACGTTCGACCGGCTCCACCGTCCCATCCGGGAAGCGTCGCAAGCCCGGACCCGCCTCGTGGGGAGCGGTGCCGTAGATCCGCAGGCGTACGAATTGATCGGCGTACTTCCCCGTCACCGCCATGAAGGATCGGTCGTGTCCGGGGGCCGCTTCCGAAAGGGCGCCGGCGGGAAACACATTCCAGGAGAGCTCCTCGACGTCGGTGAGGATGGTGTTCAATTGCGCCAGATTGAACTGAAACGGAACGGGGCGGACTTCACCGTCGTTGCGCCCCCCGACCAGTTCGGTCCCTCCCAGGTACATGGAGACCTCCCAGCGTTCGTCGCCGGGAGCGCATTCAAACCCCACTCGGGCGGTGTCTACGAACGGCTCGAAGAGCTCGGCGACCTGGTCGACGAACCCGGGAAGCCAATCGGGGCCGGTGAACCTTTTCCGGAGCGATTCGGGGGATTCAATCTTGCGGATCAGATGTTGCAGCGCCAGATGGGAATGACTCACGACGCGGTGGACTCCGTGGTGGACCGTCTCCGGGTGCTCCCGGCAACAAGGGCATGTCTGTGCAAGTTATCGGGAAACGCCACGGGGGGTTTCACCACATTTCGATCGATCCGGCGAGAGGGGGAGGCTCCCGGCGGCGGTGGCGCGGAAAATGACAGCCCTGCGGCTGGTGGGACGGTTGTGGGGGTCGAACGGCGCGGCGGACAAACGGGTTGGCCGTCACATTTGACTCTCGCGGGGACCGGCCTACAATCGCTACTTCCCCTACGAACCCCAGCGAGCAATTTCTTGAACGACGCCATACGAAAAGCCAACGACCTGATCGAAGCGATGGGCTGGATCCGCCGTTTCCGCGACCGGCTGGTCGTGATCAAGCTGGGGGGGAGCGCCCTGGAGGATCCCCAGACGGTGCGGAATTTGCTGACCGACGTGATCTTCTTCGAAACGGTGGGGATGCGGCCGGTAATGATCCACGGCGGAGGAAAAGCGATCTCCGCCGCAATGAAAAACTCGGGGATCGAACCGCGATTCGTGAACGGGCGGCGGTACACCGATTCACAGACGCTGGACATCGTGGCCCGCGTCCTGGCGGGGGAGATCTGCGACGATCTGGTACGGCAAATCCGCGAACTGGGAGGGGAGGCCGCGGGCTTCAGCTACCTCACCTGGAACGTGCTGCACGCCGAAAAACTGACGCTCCCGGATGCCGAGGGGCGGCCGATCGATCTGGGCTACGTCGGCGAAGTGCGGGAAGTGAATCGGGATTTGCTGCTGGCGACGCTGGCCAAGGGGACGATTCCCATCATTCCGTCGATTGCCGTGGATCGGCAGGGACAGCGATACAACGTGAACGCCGACACAGCCGCCGCCGCAGTGGCCCGGGCATTGGACGCCGAGAAACTGATCTTCATCAGCGACATTCCGGGAATTCTGGCGAACAAGCACGAACCCGGGTCGCTGATTTCGCATCTGACGCATGGCCGCTGTCTGGAGCTGATCGCCGACGGCACGATCGACGCGGGGATGGTCCCCAAAGTCGAAGCCGCGCTGGACGCCCTGAAGGCGGGTGTTCGCAAGGTCCACATCGTCGACGGCCGGCAGCCGCATTCGCTGTTGCTGGAGATTTACTCCAACACGGGCATCGGCACGGAGATTGTGCCCTGACCCTCGAAAATTGATCGCCCCCCCCTCTTGCAACCCTTTCCAGGAACTCTCCCCATGCATCCCGCTGCGACGCAATCCAGCAAGCAGACGATCGAGCTGTTTCAAAAGTACGTGATTCCCAACTACATTCGGTATCCGGTCTGCCTGGTGCATGGCGAGGGATCGTATGTATGGGACGCCGAGGGAAAACGGTATCTCGACCTGTTCCCTGGGTGGGGCTGCAACATCCTGGGTTATGCGCCGCCGCGGGTGGTGCAGGCAATTCAGGAGCAGGTGACGCACCTGATCCACGTCCCCAACACCTGGTACACCGAGCAGCAGGGGAAATTCGCCGAAGCGCTTTGCACCCGCAGTTTTGGCCAGGCCTTTTTCTGCAACAGCGGGGCGGAAGCGCTGGAGGGGGCGATCAAGCTGGCGCGGCTGACGGGAGCGCCGCAGGGACGGTACAAGATCATTACGTTTGAAAACAGTTTTCACGGCCGGACGTATGCCGCCGTGACCGCCACCGCGCAGCCCAAGTACCATGAGGGGATCGGCCCCCTGGTTCCCGGATTCAGTTATGCGCCGCACAACGACCTGGAGGCGGTGCGGCGGCTGGTCGACAAGGAAACGTGCGCCATTCTGATTGAGCCGGTGCAGGGGGAAGGGGGGGTCAACATCCCGCGCGACGACTTTCTGGCTGGTCTGCGGAAATTGTGTGACGAACAGGGGTTGCTGTTGATTTTCGACGAAGTGCAGACCGGAATGGGGCGGACCGGCACCTGGTTCGGCTATCAACAATGGAATGTGCCGCCGGACCTGATGACGTTGGCCAAGGGGATCGCCGCAGGGGTGGCGTGCGGTGCCTTCATCGCCCGTAACGAGATCGCCGCCAATCTGAAACCGGGCAAGCACGCCAGCACCTTCGGAGGAAACCCGCTGGCGATGGCGGCGGGGCTGGCGACGGTGGAGACGATTGAGCAGGACCGACTCCTGGAGCACGGGGCGGCGATGTCGGCCCGGTTCCGCGAGCATTTCCTGAAGCTTCAGGCGGAACTGCCGATCATTCGCGAAGTGCGAGTCCGCGGCCTGATGATCGGCATCGACCTGAAGGTGACGGGAACCCCTGCCGTCGGGATGTGCATGGAGCGGAGCGTGTTGATCAATTGCACGCATGACACAGTGATTCGCCTGCTCCCGGCGCTGAACATCACCCCGGCACAAGTCGATGAAGGAGCGGGGGTGGTGAGCAACGCGCTGCGCGAATTGGCGCGCAAGTCGTAACGGCCACGGAAGGGGACAGGCACATTTTCCCGGCAAACACTGGTCGATGATTGATTTGCCGAGAGTGGAAGCTGGCGACAATCGCGGGAAAATGAGCCAGTCCCCAGCCCGTCAACTCAAACCCAGTTCCGCCAGGTCCACCTGCTGGAGGTGCGACCGGGCGATCAGGTCTTTGAGCTTCGACAGCACATAGTGCTTGTGGTTGGCGACCGCCTGCTCGGAAATGTCCAAGTGCCGGGCGACCTCTTTGTTGGGCCAGCCCAGGACGAACAGCAATTCCATGCATTTGAGCCGCTCGAAGTCACCCTGTTTCCGCCATTGTTCGATGAGCGCTGTCAGCGCGGCGCGCAAGACCTGTTCCTCTGCGCCGCGGCGTTCGCGGCTGCGGGCCATGCTCGACGCCATGCGGACCGCGGCTTCGGGTTCGCCGACGGCGCTTTCGGAATCGCGGCTGGTGAGCAACGGGAGGGTGGGTCGGCGTCCCTGTCGCCGCAAGACGTCGGTCAACTTGTGCGCCGCGATCGAAAACAAAAACGTCTCCAGCGGCGTCTGGTCGTTGTAATTGGGAAGCCCGATCAGGAATCCCAAAAACGTTTCCTGCACGACATCTTCGCCGGTGGCCCGATTTCCCAGGCGACTTTCGACAAACGCCAGGAGGCGACCTTCAAAGCGGGCGATGCACTCGGCCCAGGCGTCTTTGTCCCCGGCGCGAATGCGACCCACCAGCAGTCTGTCGGCTTCGTCAGAAGGCATCGGCGCGGCTATGGAGAGGTGAAGACTGAAAAAGTGGTTGAGAAACTGGCGTTACTTCGGAAATCCGTGCAGGCATTCGTGATTCACAAATCACTTGGCCGGCGCGTCGCGGCGTGGCCCGCGACGGCGTTGTGGATCAGTCAAACCTCGCACGAATTACGATATCAATCCAATCCGGAGATGTCGAACGGAGACGCTCTCCCTACGTGACGATCCACAGGGCTCCCCTATTCCCTATCCCCTGTCTCATGCCGACGGCCGATTCCCACCCGTTCCCGTCCCGGCTACAATCCGGGAGCGACAGCGAAACCCGGTCAGCCCTCTCCAGCGATGTTCGTTTCGGAGACTGATCTGACCCATCCCGTCGTTGTGATTCACCGCAATCCCTCCCCCCCCCTTCGGAAACGACTCCCATGACAGTGATTCGCCGTGGCCTGAGAAATCTTGCCCTGCTGGGGGTGTTGATCCCGGCTGGCATTGGCGAATGGTCAACGTGTGCCGCGGAGATGCCGCGATTCCAAGCGCACGAACTCGACCCGCACGTGGGTGAGGTCTGCTATGCCGTGACGCTGGCGGACGTGGATGGCGACAAAAAGCCCGATGTCGTCGCTGTCAGCGAAAATCGGGTGGTCTGGTATCACAATCCCGACTGGAAGCCGCGGGTGATCATCGCCGATGCCACCGAACGGGACAATGTCTGCATTGCGCCTCACGACATCGACGGCGATGGACAGATTGACTTTGCCCTGGGAGCCGGCTGGCTCAACAACAAAAACCTGGGGACGATCTACTGGCTGTCGCGGGGCAAGTCCCTCGACGACCCGTGGCACGTCCATTCCATCGGACGCGAAAGCTGGACGCACCGCGTCCGCTGGGGGGATCTCCTCGGCGCCGGCCAGCCGCAACTGGTCGTCTCCCCCTTGAATAAGTCAGCCGGCGAGGGAGTTCGCGTGCTCGCCTATGAAATCCCCAAGGCGCCCAAGACTGATCCCTGGAAACAGACTGTCGTCGATGAAGCGCTCAACGCCATGCACAATCATTGGATGGGGGATTTGGACGGAGACGGCCGGACCGACCTGATCACGGCGAGCATGGAAGGGGTGTTCCTGTTTCGAAAGGGGCCAGACGGAAAGCTGGAAAAGACGCAGATCGGCGAGGGGTCGCCTGGCCCGAAGGAGCCGCAGAAATCGGGAGCCGGCGAGATCAAGGTCGGTCGCCTCCAGGGAGGCCGCCCGTTCATCGCGACCGTCGAACCGATGCATGGCAATCAGATTGTGGTGTACACGCTCCCCACCGGAGGCAAGTTGACCGGCCTGTGGACGCGGCACGTTCTGGACGACACGCTCCGTCGGGGGCACGCCGTGGGGGTCGCCGACGTCGACCATGATGGCGTCGACGAACTGATCATCGGACACAGCGACAAAGGGACGGGCGATCCTGCAGGTCCGGGGGTCTTCGTCTATGACTCCGACGAGAGCGGCACAAAATGGACCAAACATGTGATCGACAATGGCGGGATCGCGACAGAAGACCTGGCGGTCGGCGACCTCAACGGCGACGGCTGGCCCGACATCGTCGCGGGGGGGCGGGCGACGCACAATGTGAAGCTGTATCTCAACGTCGGCGGGAAAAAGTAGCACATGGACTTCCTGCAACTCAAAGACAAAGCCGTCCTCGTCGTCGGCGTCGCCAACAAAAAGAGCGTGGCGTATCACGTGGGAAAGCTGCTGGCGGAGGCCGGGGCGCGCGTGATTCATTCCGTCCGCTCCGAGGAACGCCGGGCGCAGGTTGCGAGGCTCTTTCCCGGCGCGCCGGTCTACGTGTGCGACGTCGAGCGGCAGGAGGAGATTGACCGCTTGCGAGAGGTGGTTGTCGCCGAGCAGGGGACACTGCACGGGCTGGTGCATTCCATCGCGTTTGCCGACTACTCCGCCGGATGGCTTCCGTTCCATGCGACGCCGCGGGCAGCGTTTCTGCAGGCAGTGGACGTTTCGTGTTTCTCGCTGATCGCGCTGGCCAACGCCTTTCACAAGGCGTTCGATCGCCAACAGGGAAGCGTCGTGACCGTCTCGATCTCGACGACGCGGATGGCGGCTGAGAACTACGGTTACATGGCCCCCATCAAAGCGGCTCTCGACTCGGCAGTCTGCTTTCTGGCCAAATCGTTCTCGCAGTTTTCGCAGGTGCGATTCAATGCGATTTGCCCCGGATTGCTCAAGAGTTCCGCCTCCGCGGGAATCCCCGGCTATGTAGAGAGCTACCTGTATGCCGAGCAGGCGACGCTCCGCAAACGGGCGGTCCAGACTGAAGAAGTCGCCGCCGCCGTCGCCTTTCTCCTCAGTCCGCGTTCCTCGGGGATCAATGCGCAGGGACTGGTGATCGATGCCGGGATGTCGATCAACTATTTCGATCAGGCGCTGGTTCATCAAAGGCCGGGATCACTGGGCGACACCCCGACGGCTGGTTCTTGATCGGAGTCTACCAGCGTGATAGCCTAACCCGTGTTCAATTGGCGATTCAATCGTTTCTGGAACGTGCTCATGAGCACATCGACTGGACTCCTGACGGCTGAGGATCTGTGGAACCTGCCTGCTGAGGAGGGACGCTTCGAGCTTGTACGCGGGGAGTTGAGATGCATGTCCCCATCTGGCTTCGATCACGGCGCGGTCACGATCAATTTGTCCAGCCCATTGGCGGCGCACGTCAAGTCGCAAGGACTGGGTGTGGTAGTTGCGGCAGAGACCGGCTTCATCCTAGAACGTGATCCGGATACGGTGCGCGCGCCGGACATCGGCTTCGTTGGCAAAGAGAAGCTCTCCGCCGCGAATCGACCTCTGAAATTCTGGATCGGTGCTCCCGATTTGGCAGTCGAGACGATGTCTCCCCATGACACTGTCCGGGAAGTCGACGAAAAGCCACAAGAATGGCTGGCGGCGGGGACGGCCTTGGTTTGGGTCATCAACCCGCGACAAAAAATAGTGACTGTCTACCGCGCCGATAACTCCGTTCACCGACTGGCCACGGGGGACCTCCTCAGTGGCGAAGAGGTCGTTCCAGGTTTTCAATTTCCGGTCAGCGAGATTTTCGAATGATCGGCACGATCGATCGCCTCCCGAAAGGTGATTCCTGCGCACCACAGGTCTATGCCAAGATCGGTTTCACCACGTTTCCCGCCACGTCCGTCAGCCGAAAATCCCGACCCTGGAAGCGGTACGTCAGTTTCAGGTGATCGATCCCCAACAGGTGCAGGATCGTGGCGTGGAAGTCGTGGACGTGGACGATGTCGTGGACCGAGTCGTAGCCCAGTTCGTCGGTCTGCCCGTGCGAGATGCCCCCCTGGATCCCGCCTCCCGCCATCCAGATCGAGAACCCTTTGATGTGGTGGTCGCGGCCGTTGCCTTGCGCCATAGGGGTCCGGCCGAATTCCCCGCCCCAGATCACGAGCGTGTCCTTGAGCATGTCCCGCTGCTTCAGGTCTTTGAGGAGCGCGGCACACCCCTGATCGACCTCCTTGGCGGTTCCCGCCGAATGTTCCTTCACCGCGCCGTGGTGATCCCAGTCGCGATGGTACAGTTGGATGAAGCGGACCCCCCGTTCGGCAAGGCGACGTGCCAAAAGGCAATTGGCATTGAACGAACCGTCTCCTCCCTGCGTGCCGTACATCTCCAGAATGTGTTTGGGTTCGTTGGAAACGTCCATCAATTCAGGAACGCTGGCCTGCATCCGGAAGGCCGTTTCGTAGGCGCTGATCCGGGTGGCGATTTCGGGATCGTCGACGATGGCGTTTTCCAGCTCATTGAGCTTCTGAACGACGTCGACAATGTCCCTTTGCCTTTCGGTCGTGACCCCAGCCGGATTGCGGACGTAGAGCACCGGGTCTCCCTGCGAGCGGAATTCGACCCCCTGGAAGCGGCTGGGGAGAAAACCACTGTGCCATTGGCGGGCGGCGATCGGCTGCGCCTGGCCGAATTTTCCGGTGGAGGTCATGACGACAAACCCCGGCAGATTCTCGCTCTCGCTCCCCAGGCCGTAGTTCAGCCAGGCCCCCATCGCCGGGCGACCGGAGATGGTGGTTCCGGTGTTCATGAAGGTATGGGCCGGGTCGTGGTTGATCGCTTCGGTAACCATCGAGCGGATGATGCAAATGTCGTCGGCGACGCTGCCGATGTGCGGGAAAATCTCGCTGATCTCCTGCCCCGACTTGCCGAATTTCAGAAAATTGTGTTGCGGGCCGAAGCAGGTGAGCTTGGCTCCCTGCAATTGCGCGATGGGCTTCCCCTTGGTGAAGGATTCGGGCATCGGTTGCCCATGCATTTCGGCCAGCTTGGGTTTGTAATCCCACGTTTCCAGGTGGGTCGGCCCCCCCGCCATGCACAGGTAAATCACCCGCTTGGCCTTCGCCGGATGGTGCAACGGATGGACCACTCCCTGCCAGCGGTCTACCAGCGGCTGGCCATCGGCGGCGTGAATCGCTCGTTCGGCGCCGGTCCAGTGCGGTTTCAACATCGCCGCGAGAATCGCCGTGCCGATCCCGGCGGTGCCAGTCTGGAGAAACGTGCGGCGTGCGACGGAAGGGGGAGGGATCAGGCTCATGGGGTCATCTCACGGATCGATTCGTTTGGCAGGGGAATGCGATGGGGGAATTGTAGCACGGCAGGGGAACGATTGCCGCGCCGAAAGCGGCATTCAGCGTTGAGAGATGAGGACTCACCACTGAACGCAACCCGTTGCGGGGTGGCGCCCCGTCGGAGTGCATTTGAGGCTCGCCGAAATTGCTCGCACGACCACGAAATCCGGAACCTATTCAATGTCGGAACACAATAGAAATGTCCTCAGGTGTCCCCAATAGAAATGTCCTCGTAGAGTGGGGATTTCAAGGGGACGTTGGTGAAGATACGACTGAGCAAGAAGGAGCGGAATCGGGTTCGGGTATTGGGGCAGGTGAAGTTGGGAAAGGTGTCGCTGAAGAAGGCGGGGGAGTTACCTGGGGTGAGCTACCGGCAGGTACGACGGATTTATCAGCGGTACACGCGAGAAGGTGTGGAGGGACTGAAACACGGGCTTCGCGACCGGATGTCGAACCACCAGATTGGGAGTTCGCATCGGGAGCGGATATTGAAGTTGTACGAGGCGAAGTACGGCGACTTCGGACCGACATTGGCGGTGGAGTACCTGCGGAAAGAGGATGGGGAAGAAGTCGGAGTGGAGACATTGCGGCGGTGGCTGGTGGA
>JBJXGA010000163.1:0-2684 GCA_046152955.1 Planctomycetales bacterium
TACCCGGTACGCGATGCTTCGTTCCCAGCGCTCGGCCGCCAGGTCGGCGATCAACAGGTGCAGGAACTGCAGATGCGACTGCCCCTCCCGTTCGGCCCGCGCCAGAACGGCGTCCAAGAGACCGGCCTTCAGCGGCGTCTGCAGCGTCGCGAAATCCTTCAAGATCTGCTCCCGCAGGTCGCTAGAACGGACAGCCGTCGTCGGGGGCTTCGTGGGACTGGCCGTCGGGGGAGCGCTGGTCGCGTTCCCGGGGAGGTTCGTGTTCGCTGGAGATGGTCTGGTCTGCTTCGCGGGGCGGGACATCGGCGGGAGGCTCCGGGGACAACAACGGTTGGTACTCCGCGATATTGCGGGGTTCGATGGTCGCCGAATCGCCCGGCGAGGGATCCGGGATCTCTCCCTGCCCCGTCAATCGTTCCGACAATGGCAGCGGTCGGGCCTGGGTCGTCAAGATGCGTTCCACCGCCGAACTCGAATAGGCGCCGTAGCGATTCGCCCGCTCGAACGCCCGCAGCAGGTCGGCCCGCGAGTAAATCCCCAGCAGTCCCAGGATGCGCTGCGCGTGGTCCCAGTGATACCGTTGCGTCCGCAGCAGCCCTTCCAGGAACCGCACCGCGATCGCCCCCAGCTCCTCGTACTGCTCGCGCAGCATCGCGACCCGGTGCCGGGCGACATCCACCGGCTGATGGTGCGCGGGATCGATCTGCTTCTGCCGCGAGACCCCGCCGGACAACAACGGATGTCGCGCGACTTCAACGTCGAGCAGGGGGCTGTACACGATCACTTCGTCCGGTGTGACTCGGACCGGCAGTCGCTGCCCCAAGTATCGCCAGGGGACCGAATACAGGTTCTGCTTCCAGTGCACGAACCCCTCCGCCGACACCGACCGATACACGACCTGCGCCGTCTCGTAGTGCGTGGCTGGCAGCGGGATCAGGTGCGGCAGTTCCAGGGCGTGACGGTCGCGCGGCGTCTGGCGGGTCTCGGCGTGGGTCCGTACATCGGCCACCTCCGCCAGCCACTGTTCGGTCACTTCATTCAGATGCGCCAATGAGCGAAACGTCCGACCGTTCAGCAAGTTCATTTGGACAAAGTAAAATTGCCGTTCCACCTTCCCCTTCGTTTGGGGACGCCGGGGCTGGCAGGCCACGGGTCGAAATCCGTAGTGCGTGGCGAAGTTCACGAACTGCGTGTTGTAGATCGGCACGTCGTGGTCGTGCCCCGTCACCACCACTTTCATGTTGTCGTACAAACACGTCGCCGCCGCGCCTCCCAGGTGTTCGAACGCCCGCACATGCTGCTGGATCGTGGTGTAAAAGTCCTGCGATTCGACGAACCGCAGGTATTGTCGCCGCGAGTAACCCAGCACATAGCTGAAGGCTTGCACCCGCCGTCGGCCCTCTTCCGTGAACTCGATGTCGTAGGTCGAGTAGTCCATCTGCGCCTGGACTCCCGGCGCGGTCTCGAACCGCACCACCGGCTGCCGTGGCGTCTGGGGACGCAGAGCGCACAGCCGATCGCGTACGATCGTGTACTTCCCCGTGAACCCGCGGGTCCGCAGCTCTTCGTGCATTCGCACAACGGTGATGTCGGGATACCGTCCCAGCAGTTCCTGGATCACGTTCTCGTAAGCGTCCAGCAGACTGGGCCGGCGAGGCTTCGCCGTCGTCGCCCCCCGGCGAACGGCGTCATGTTCCGCCAGGATCCGCCGCACCGTCCCCCGAGCAATCCCCAGCGTCCGGGAGATCACCCGCTCCGACGCGCCGTCCCGCCAGAGGTTCACCACCTGATTGCGCAGTTCTTCCGTCATGGTACGTTCAACTCCTCTCCCAGATCATGAGCCAATTGTGAAACCGACCGTGCGTCGTCACCCAGTCGGACGAACCGTTCCTGCAGCAGCCCGCAGTCATTTCGTCGCAGTTCCGCGCGACCGCGATTGCGAAGCCAACTCTCCATCCGCGCCAACTGATCCAACAGGTGCGCCAACTGCCGGGCGATGCGGTTCCCCGCCTCGCTCAGTCGCGGGTCGTACTCGGTCCGCGGCCCCGCGTGACTGGCCGCCAGCGCCTGCCGCGGCTTCTCTAGCACGTACTCCACCTGCGCCCGACTGCCGGCGTCCCGCACCAGTTGCGCGACGCCGCACAGTTCCGCCGTCGTCAGCCCGTCCCGCCGGGCGCAGTTCAAGACTTCGATCTGGTTGCCCGCTGGCAACTGCACCAGCGACCGCGCGGCCGTCGGACCCAGCAACCCCACGCGCAGTTCGTCCCGGACCGTCTCGTTCCCGGCGCGCCGGGACTCCAATAGAGTGAGGCGTCGACAGACCCAGCTCTTGTGGCGCCCCAAGAGTTCCGCTGTTTCGATCTGCGTCAGGCCGTCGTCCCGCACCAGCGCCTGCACAATCCAGGCTCCCTCCAGCTCCCGCGTCGGCCGCGCCGTCTGGTTCAGTCCATAGATCGCCCCCTTCGCCGTCCGTTCGTCGGCCGCCAGCAACCGCGCGCTCAACGTCGTCCATTGCGAGTCCTGTCGAGCGGCCGTCACGCGTTTGAACCCGTCCAGAACTTCGGGGACGTCCTCGCGCAGGCAGACCACGATCGGCGACATCTGCCCGTAGCGTCGCAGCGACCGCAGCAACATCGCCTCCGCCGCTTCATCCGGCAGCCGATACCGGCGGTAGCGTTCGCCGA
>JBJXGA010000164.1:0-3585 GCA_046152955.1 Planctomycetales bacterium
GCCAGGTTGTTGTGCGAGTCCCACGGCTGGACGTCGCCGTGATAACACTGCACCACCCGCACCCCCCGTTCGATCAACCGCCGGGCGATCAGCAACTGGCGGCCATGCACGGTCTCCGCCTTGTACATTTGCTGCGTCGCCTGAGACTCCTGGGAGATGTCGAGGGCATCGGTCGCTTCCATCTGCATCCGAAACGCCAGTTCAAACGACTGGATACGGGCTTCCAAATGCGGGTCTTCGGAACGCGTCGCCTGATGCTCTCGATTCAGCCGGGAGAGCAGATCGAGCTGGCGGCGCTGCTGGGCGGAGTTGAATTTGGGATTTTGAATGTTGGCAATCAGCTCGGTCACCTTCGTCTTGCGCGTGTCAAGGTACGTTCCCTGAAAGATGCCGGGGAGAAAAGCGCTCCGCCAGTTCGACGAGTCGGCGACCGGCAGCCCAGGGCAAAGCGTCACAAAACCGGGAAGGTTCTGATTCTCACATCCCAATCCATAGGTCAGCCACGAGCCATAGCTGGGACGCGACAGCCGCTCGTCCCCCGTATTCATCAGTCGCATGCTCTGCTCGTGATTGGGGGTGTTGGCGTACATCGAGCGAATGACGCATAGGCGATCGGCGTGCAGTTTGGCGGTCTCCTGGAACACCTCGCTGCACCACAGGCCGCTCTCTCCGTATTGTGCGAACTGAAACGGCGAGGCGAGCGCCACCCCCGTCTCCCGTTCGGTCGTCAAATTGCCGACCGGCAGCTTGCGACCTCCCCAGTTCGTGAGTTCCGGCTTGGGATCCCAGGTATCAACCTGGGATGGGCCGCCGTTGAGGTAGATATGAATGACGTGCTTGGCCCGCGGGGCGAAATGCGGGCTGCGGACCTCCAGCGGATTCCCGCTGGGGGCCAATCCGTCCGCCTGCAACAGGGCCGGGAGCGCCAACAGGCCGATCCCCGTTCCGGCGGAGTGGAGCAATTCCCGGCGTGAGACGAGCGGTGAAAAGGGCTGCATGATGCGTTTCTCAGTGTGGGGAGTGCCGTGTCTCAATCGACGAACATCAATTCGTTGCTCATCAGCAATACCTGGGCGAGGGTCTCGAGCGTCCCTTCTTGCAGAAATTGTACGCACGCCTCAGTCTCGGCCGCGGTCGGCTCGCGCCCATGCACCAGGGAGTGCAGTTGCCGGATTTGCTGCGACGGTTCCGATCCGGCGACGCGCCGCGCCAGCGCCTCGGCGCGCCCCAGCATGAACGTCGAATTCAGCGCGAACAGCGCCTGTTGCGGAACGGTCGTCAGGCTGCGGCGGGGAGTCGATGTGTCGGCGTTGGCAAAGTCGAAGGTCTGCACCATCGCCGGGATGTTCTGTCGTTCGACGAAGGCGTAAACGGTGCGGCGGACATTGCTGTCGTCCGTGACCAGCACGGGGCGGCCGAACATCGTCAGATCGAGTTCTCCCGTCACGTCGAGGAGCGTGTCCCGCATCTGCTCAAAATCGAGCCGTCGCCGATTAGCACGCCACAGCAGCGTGTTGGCTGGATCGGCCTGCTGCTGCATGGACATCGCCTCGGTCGCCGGCACGCTCGACGACCGCTGGTACGCCTGCGACGACAGGATCAGTTCATGCAGCGGTTTGGTCCGCCAGCCGTGCCGGATGAAGTAATCGGCCAGGTAATCCAGCAGTTCCAGTTGCAGCGGCGCTCGAGCCTGCAGGCCGAAATCGCTGGGAGTATCGACCAGCGGTTCGCCGAAATGGTGCATCCAGACGCGGTTGACCCAGACCCGCGCGGTGAGCGGATTCTGCGGCGACGCGATGGCGTTCGCCAGATCGAGCCGTCCTCCGCCATCGGCAAACGTGGGCCGCTCGCCGGGCGAAAGCGCTTGCAGGAATCGCCGCGGAACAGGGGTACCGCGGAGGCTGGGGTCACCCCGCTGAAAGATCACTGGATCGCAAAGCAACTCGGCATCCTGAACGATCATGGCGCGCGCCGCAGCGTGCGGATGTTTGACGGCGATGGCGTCGAGTTGTCCCAGGAGTCCCCGGTAGGCGTCCCCCGGCTGACGCGAGAGGTACGAGGCCACGTCCCGCATCGGAAACCAGACCGGACCGTCCCGCGCCGTCAGCAGTCCGACGAGTGGATCGGTGGAATTCGGATCGGCCAGCCAGGCATTCCGCAGGATCGTGCCGTAGGCCCGCGCGACCTCAGCAGGGCTCTTTGGCTGTGCCGTCACCAACCCCTGGATGATCCGCGGATCGACGCCGCGCGCGGCCCAGTCCTCGGGTTTCAGTTCTCCGGACCGCATCAGGTCGTACCAGGGGCCCCACAGCGGATCATCGGGAAACGCGCGGCGCGCGACGAGCTGTCGCCAGCGCTTCGTGACTTGCGGGCGCAACTGATCGGGGATCAGCGACAGGAAAAAGATCGTGGTCTCCGCCACGTCGGGCTCGGTCGTCGCCACCTGGACGAGATAGTCCGGCGTCCGCTCGCGGGCGATCCGTAGCGTTTCCTGGTAGTGCTCCTGCTGTTTGTCGGTCACCTCCTTAAGCTTGGCGGCAAATTCCTGTTCGAAAGGTTGCCCGGCTTCGGTGACCGGGCCGATTCGCGGACGATCATACGGCTCGACGGCGCTGGCGAAGATGCCATAGAGCGAGTAGTAGTCCGCAGTGGGAACCGGATCGAACTTGTGGTCGTGGCACCGGGCGCACGCCAGCGTCAATCCCAGAAAGCCGCGCCCGACAACGTCGATCTGGTCGTCGATTACGTCGTGGCGATTGCCGTCGAACAAGCGTCCCAGCGACAAGACTCCCATCGCCGCCAGTTCGGGAGCGTCCTGGGCCAGGCCGAGGCGATCGGCGGCAAGCTGTTCGCGAATGAACTGGTCAAACGGTTTGTCCTCCTGGAAGGCGCGGATCACGTAGTCGCGATACGTGTAGGCAAACGGCCGAATCCGCGCGTCGCCGTACATCAGCACCCCATCCTTGGCATCCGAATAACGGGCCACGTCCAGCCAGTGCCGACCCCAGCGTTCCCCATACCGCGGCGACGCCAGCAGCTCGCGGACTAGCCGCGGATAGTCCTCGCGGCTGGTTTCAAGCTGCTGCGGCGTGGGGGGCAGGCCGATCAGGTCCAGCGTCGTCCGCCGGATCAGCGTGTGCATTTCTGCCGGTGGAGTCGGGTCAAAACTCCGCTCGCGCAGTTTCCGCTCAATCAGCTCATCGATCGGATGGCGCCCCGGTTCCACCACAGGAGCCGTGATCGGTTGAAACGCCCAGTGGCGGCGCGCCGCCGTCTCGATGTCGGTGGCGACCTGCTTCCCCTCGCGCGGATCCTTGGCCCCCTGACGAATCCAGGTGATCAGATCGGCGATCTGCGCATCGCTGAGTTTGCCTCCGGACTCCTCGGGCGGCATCCGGAGTTGCTCGTCCCGATACGACACCGCCCGGATCAGCAGACTGGAGGAAGGATCACCAGGGGCGATCACTGGTCCTCGCTCACCTCCCCGTTCCCACCCCGCTCTGGAGTCGAGCCGCAGTTTGCCTCCCGCATCGTCCTCGCCGTGGCAGTCCAGGCAATGCTTGACCAGCAGCGGTCGAATTCGAG
>JBJXGA010000167.1:0-24143 GCA_046152955.1 Planctomycetales bacterium
GCGATCGATTTGCGTCGGCCGACGAGGTGGCCGACCTGTTGCAACAGTGCCTGGCGCATGTGCAGCAGCCCGACCTTGTGCCGCTGCCGGCCGATTGGCAGTTTCCCCAGGCGATCCGATTCTCCGCATTGCGACGGCGGTGGAGAGGGATTGCGGTGGGTGCGGCTTGTCTGTTGACGGCCCTGGCGCTGGTGGCGATCAACCGCGGCCTACCCCCTGCCGGACAGAGGGACGGCGGCTCACAGGGGGCCGCGCGGAATCCGGCTGGTGACCTTGTTGACGAGACGGGGGCCGGGCTGTTGTCAGGATACGACTGGGATGATTGCGTCGGTGAATTGTTGGAGACGCTCGGCCAGGATGTGGGAGACGCGGAACGGGCCTTTGGGGCCAATGAAGATCGTAAGACCGACGAGCCGGGATCAGCTTCCGCTCAGGATGGAAAGGACCAGAGACCATGACAAGGCGATGCGCGACGCTGTTGGTGGTAATCACTTGGGGGTCGATGGTTGGCGCTCTGTGCGCTCAGGAGACTCCCGGTGAGAGTCCGGCCCCCCCTGGGACGACTCTCGGTGAGCCGCAGGAGACGTCCTCTGCGACCGGTGGTTCCGGTGACGAGGGAGTTCGGGAAGAGGCAGCCGTCAAGATTTTCCACCTGATGAATGCAGTCGCCAGTGACTTGCAGTCGATGCTTGTCGCGCTGTATCCAGACGCCCAGATTGTCGCCGACGCGCGGACCAACTCGCTGGTGGTCCGTGGTACACGCGAACCGCTGGAAGAGATTGCCGCGTTGATCCTGAATTTCGATGAGACGCCTGACGCGCAGGCTCGACCAGCCGACAGTGGTGGATCGAATCCGACGACGGCGAGGCCGCGGCAGCGCGCGTCGGACTCTACGGATCGAGGGCGTCGGGACGAACTGGAGAGTGTGTATCGTCGCCAGGAGCGCCGTGTGGCCGAACTGGCCAAACAACTCCAGCGCGCCCAAGAGGCGCTCGGTTCCAGCAAGAATCTCGACCCGCCGTCGGACTCTCCGCTGCGGTCGGAGGTGAAGGCGGCGTTCGACGTCCGACAGCAATGGCAGATGGAGGAAATCCGCGAATTGCGCCGGCGGATCGACCGCCTGGAACGAATGGTTGAGGGACGCGAACGAAATCGGGAGCGGATCATCGAGGGGCGCGTGGAAGAGTTGCTGCGATCCGGTTCGAAACGAACCCGGATCCAAAGCGGGGGAGGTGGTTCGACGACGGAACCGGGTGATCCCGCGAGTGTGGGGCATTCCAGTGGTTTTGGCGCCTCCGCGGACCTCTCTACGGAGCGGCCTACCGGTGGAGTCGATGAAGAACTCCGAAAACGTCTTGCCCAGAAACTCGTGGAAACCGAGGTGGAGCTGGAGTTGGAACGGGCCAATTTGATGGCGATTCAGGAGGAATACGAGCAGTTTGATGCCAAGGCGATGATTACCGAGAAGGAAGTCGAGCAGTTGATCGATGCCGATCCCAAAATTCAGGCGTTGCAGGAACGACTGGGCCTGGAGGAATCCATGGTGAAAACACTTTCGCCAGACTCCCCAAAGTACGACGAGAGGATGAAGCGGGCAGAGAAAGTGCGTCAAGAGTTGCTCGACCATCGTGACTCGCTCCATTCAATGAAGGCTGAAGTGGCCCAGGAGCAGGAGATCGCGGCTCAGCGCGCCAAGGTTCGGGGCGCGGAGATGCGCGTCCGGACGCTCGAACGGCTGGTGCAGGCACTCCGGACGCGCCTCCAAAACTTCTTGAGCCCTCCACCGAGCGGCGGCGCCCGCTCCAGCCGAACTTCGATCGATCCTGCCGCCGAGGTTGAAACCCTCAATGCGCGGATGAACGTTCGGGAGGGAGACAGCCCGCAGTTCCTACGTAGCAGCCATCGCAACAACGTCAGCGACTTGGAACTTCCACTCACCGCCAATGTCTCGTCCGGGAAGAACATCCTCTGGTCGGCGAAACTGGGGTCGCTGACGCACGGCAGCCCGGTGGTGGCCAATGGCAAGATCTACATCGGCACCAACAATGGGGCGGGCTACGTCCCACGCCTTCCCGCACAAACGGACCTGAGCTGTCTCGTTTGCATTGATGCCCAGACCGGACGATTCCTGTGGCAGCATGCCAATGAGAAACTCGCCGCCGGCCGCGCTCAGGACTGGGAACAGATCGGAGTCTGTGCCACGCCGTACGTCGAGGGAAAACGGCTCTGGTACGTCAACAACCGAAACGAGGTGTGTTGTCTGGATACGGAAGGATTTCGGGACGGGAAAAACGACGGGCCGTTCCAAAAGGAACCCAACGCGCATGAGGACGAAGCGGACGTGATCTGGAAGCTCGACCTCATCGGGCGGTTTGGCGCCCTGCCGCACAATGCCGTCAGTTGTTCGGTCACCGTTCTAGGAGACACGCTGTTCGTCGGCACATCCAATGGCGTCGGCGAATCGCACCGCGGCGCCGACCCTGCGGCGCCGAACTTCGTGGCGCTGGATAAAAACACCGGCGCCGTGTTGTGGTGGGATCGGATCCCCGGATCAAACATCCTGCATGGCCAATGGTCCTCTCCCGCCGCGGGGCGGTTAGGGGGAGTGGATCAGGTGATCTTCGCCGGCGGGGATGGCTGGATCTACAGTTTCAGTCCGCAGGGGACCGGCGCGACGGGAGAAGAAGCGGAGCTCCTTTGGAAGTTTGACTGCAATCCCAAAACGTCAATCTACAAACTCGAAGGAGCGACGCGCTGTCCCATCATCGCCGCGCCGGTGATTTACGACGGGCTGGCGTACGTCGGCGTGGGAGACGATCCGGAGCATGGGGAGGGGATCGGGCGGTTGTGGTGCATCGATCCGACGAAGCGCGGCGACGTGAGCCCCACGATCGTCTACAACAAGGCCCATCCGCTGGCGCCAATTCCGCATCAGAGGCTTCAGGCCTGCGATCCGCAGCGAGGGGATTTTGAGCGGATGAATCCGAACTCGGCACTGGTCTGGCAATACGAGGGGAGCGCCCCAGTGCGATTTGATGAAGCGATGCATCGCACGCTCTCCAGCACGGCAATCAGCCGCAACCTGCTGTTCGTTTCTGATTTGAGCGGCCTGGTGCATTGCCTGGATGCCAAAACGGGGCGGGCGCATTGGACGCACGATCTCTTGGCCTCTTCGTGGTCGACCCCGCTGATTGCGGGGAACCGAGTCTACATCGCCGACCTGGATGGGGACGTCTGCGTGTTTCAACTTTCCAGCCAGAAGAACCTGCTGAGCGAATTCAACGTCGGGGCGCCAGTGTACGGAACGCCAACCGTCGGCAACGGCGTGTTGCATCTGGCCACGAGTACGAATCTGTATGCGATCCAGGAAGGGGGAGCGCGCACTCCGGATTCCGACGGCAGCGTCGGCGGCGAGTGAGCTGCGCCGGGAGTGCCAGCCTAGACTGGCTATCCGTCGCGCCGTTCAAAGACCAGCGGGTGTTCCGACTGCGGTTCCGCGACGCGCAGGGAGATTTTTCCCGCCAGCACGTCGGTGAGCAATTCGCCACACACCTCGGCGCGCCACCCCTGGAGCAACCGGGGAGGATCCCCCTGCCGATCGCCAAAAACGGTCCAGCGGACCAGATGCTTAAGGTCGTTCTGCGTTCCCACGAGCCCCTGCGCCACTTCGAGTTGCGCACAGCGATTGGCCAGGGCGATGCTCAGGAGCTGGGCCAGGATGTGTTCGTCCTGGTCTTTCTCATTGCGGCGGACCGGAGGAAGTTGCCCTGACGGGAGCGCCGCCGCCCGGCGGACGGCCTCCAGCATGGTGCCGGCATTCCGCCGATAGTCGGAGCGATTCATGTCGCGCGTTGCCAGCAAATCGTCAGTGCTGTCGGGCTGTCGATGCGCCAGTTCGATGATCAAGTCATCCCGGAGGATTTTGCGCGCCGGCCTATCGCGCGCGGCGGCCTCCGCCTCGCGCCAGGCGTGGAGCTCGCGAGCAATCGCCAACTCGCGCGACGAGAGGGACAGAATTCCAGGGAGTTTGCGCCAGTTCTCGCGGAACGGCTCCTGCTCAATCTCCTCCACGTGCCGGCGACATTCCGCCTCCGCCCACTCGAACCGCCCGCGCGCGGAGAGCGTTTCACGCTGTCGTTCCCAGATTTGCAGCAGGTGTTCCACGTCTTCAATCGCATAGGCGATCTGCCGATCCGTGAGCGGGCGACGCTTCCAGTCGGTCCGCGTCTCCTTCCCATGCGTGCGAATCCCCAGCACGCGCGAGACGAGCGCGGAATAGCTCAATGGATAGCCGCGACACTCCAACCCCTCGGCGATCTGCACGTCGAACACGCGACCGGGGCGGACCCCGGCGTAACGCAGACAATAACGGACCTCCTCGCGGCTGCCATGCACGACGACCTGAATCGCGGGGTCGGCCATGAGCGTCCACCAACTGGTGAGATCGCGAACCTCAAACGGGTCCACCGCGATCGCCCGTTCCGGCGTGGCGAATTGCAGCAGGCACAGTTCCGGACGATAGGTGAATTCTGAGAGGAACTCGGTGTCAAACGCCACGACCTGACACTGCCGGACATGCTGGCAGAATTCCTCGAATTTGGTTTGATCGGTGATGAGCCGGTGGGGCATTTTGGATTTCTGGGGAAGCGTGACGATGGATGATAGACATCCTGGCGAATTGCCGGGCGTGGTGCAAGCACACCGGCAGCCGGGCCATCGGGGCAGGGGGGGGTAGCGTCGGCCGCGGGAACATTTCCCTCGATCGGGGCGAGCAACTCTGGATCGAAATCGTTATTCTGAAGCGTTGGTTCTCGATCGCTTCCTTCAACATTCGCCCGCCGAGACTTCACCGTGGACATCCAGGCTTCCGATGAGACAATTTGCGCCCGTGGCGGCTGGTATCACGAATTTGCCACCCGTCCCAGCGCCCCGGCCCTGTTTCAGACGACCGCCTTTGACATGCACGGTCTCGAACAACTCGAGGCGGTCGCCAGCGGACGCGAGGCGGGTTACATCTACACCCGCGACGGCAACCCCAACCACGATGCGTTCGCCGCCGACGTGGCGCGGCTCGAAGGGGCCGAGGCGGGGGTGGTGGCCGCGTCCGGAATGGGAGCGATGACGGCGGTCCTCCTGGCGCACGTCAAGACGGGGGACCACGTCGTCGCCGCACGGGTGCTTTACGGGCGAACCGCGCAACTGCTCAACCACATGCAGACCTCGTTTGGAGTGGATGTCACGTATGTGGATGCCAATGATCCTGAGCAATTTCGGCAGGCGCTCCGACCGAGCACGCGGCTGGCGATCGTCGAGAGCATTTCCAACCCCCTGATGGAGGTCGCCGACCTGCCGGCGATCGTGCGGGGGGTCGGCGAGGTGCCACTCCTGGTTGACAATACGTTCGCGACCCCCTGTCTGCTGCGCCCGCTGGCGCACGGGGCGACGCTGGTATTTCACAGCGCCTCGAAGTACCTCAACGGACATGGGGATGTGATGCTGGGAGTGGTCGCCGGGCGGGCAAGCCACGTGCGGCGCGTGCGCGGCTTGGCGGCGTTGTACGGGGTGAACAGCAATCCGTTTGAGTGCTGGCTGGCGTCGCGCGGGTTGCGAACGCTCCCGCTGCGAATCGAGCGCGCCTCGCGGACGGCGCTGGAACTCGCGCGATTGCTCCGGGAGCAGCCGGCCGTGGAGCGCGTGTATTATCCGGGGCTGGAGGACCATCCCAGTCACGCCATCGCCCGCGAACTGCTGAAAGGGGGGTTTGGCGGGATGCTGGCGTTCGACCTGCGCGGGGGGCAGCCGGCCGTGGCGGCGTTGTTCCGGTCTCTGAGCGAGGCGATCCCCTTTTCCCCCACCCTCGCCGACGCCCGCAGCACGCTCTCCTATCCTGCCGGAACTTCGCACAAATTTATGACCCCCCAGGAGCGACAGGCCTACGGCATCGGCGACGGCCTGGTGCGGCTGTCGGTCGGTCTAGAAGCGGGTGCCGACCTGGAACGCGAGCTGTCGCTGGCGCTGGCAGGGCTCAATTAGCGCCACTGCGCAGGTAGACCGACCCCAGCGGGGGTGGCAGCCATTAATCGGGGGTTGAGCGTAGCGATACCCGTGGATGGGATTTCGTGTCGAGTTCCTTCCCCCTTGTTCCTGTTCAATTCTTCCGCAACCAAGGTTTGACAAAGGACTAGGCCGCGCTGTGCCCTCCGCGTGCTCATGTTCAGTCCATTCAGTTCATGGATTTGATGGCCGGTGATGGTCGCGCCAAGGGCAATTGAGCCGCATCCCAGACGAAAAACGCCCATTATTCCAACACCGATGACTGGCCCGCATCGCGGTCGCTGGAACTGTGTTTTGGCTACTCCCGTAAGAATGCCTGATCACCATCACCCAGGTTTCTCGGTCGTCAGTCAGACGGCAAGGAGCGCTGTCCCGCCGCGGCACTAAGCTCCCTCTCGCCGCGCTGGCGGTTGGCTTCGAAAAAGAACACGGCGGCGGCGGCGGCGGCGTTGAGAGATTCCACCGAGCGGTGAAGCGGGATCCGTGCCAATTGGTCGCAGCGGGAGAGCAGCAGCGGGCTGATTCCATCCCCTTCGTTGCCGATGACGATGGCGGTGGCTTTGCGGAAGTTGCATTCGGTCAGGGGAACCGCGGCTCCCCCCGCAGCCCCGATGACCCGCACCCCGCGTTGCCGCAGCGTTTCCGCCAGGTGCGGCAGGTCGTTCGTCTGTCCGATCGCCAGGTGATTGACGACTCCAGCGGAACTCCGCGCCACCAGACTGGTGACCGGCACCTGCCGATGGTGGCCAATGAACACTCCGGAGACGCCGAAGGCGCCGGCCGAGCGGAGCATGGCGCCGAAATTGTACGGATCCTGAATCGCGTCCAGGATTAGGTACAGTGGCGGAGCGGACGGCAGTTCCTCCGCTACGAGTGCTTCCTGGGGAAGTGTCGCCGGGCTCTCGCCATCCTGGCCAGCCGCTGCGCGCAGTTCGCCCGGCCCCTTCAGCGTCGCTTCCAGGATGGACTCGACCGGCTGGTAGGGATACGGCCCCATTTTCGCCAGAAACCCCTGATGTTCGGCGGTATGGCTCAATCGCTGCAGCCGATCGCGATCCCAGACCTGACATTCGATCCCGCAGGCCTGGGCCTGCTGCATCGCCGGTTCCAGCAGGTCGGGAGGCAAATCGGCCGCGAGGAACAGTTCGAGAATCGGCCAGCGATCTGCGGCCAGAGTCTCACGCACCAGATTGCGTCCCCACAACCAGCACCGCTGGTGGTTGTCGAGGAGTTTTTGTTTCCCCTTGCCGCGACTTGATCGTTCCACCATGACTCACTCCTGGGATTCAATTCTGGATCCGACGCTGACGCCGGGAACTTTCCGCGGCGGGCGGCGCTCGTCCGACTCAGGACTGCGGGCCTGGTCCCCGGCCAAACTCGGCTCAGCCTTCCCGAGTCGCCGGCTTCGACGTCTCGCGACCTTTTCTTGCCGGGCGACGCGACCTGAGCCGTTCGACAAGCAGCGACAGATCGGCGGGAAGGGGCATCGCGAACTTGAGCCATTCCCTGGTGATCGGGTGCTCGAATCCCAACTCGGCGGCGTGGAGCGCCACGCGCGGCGCCCCGCTCTCGTCAACGATCGGTTTACCGGGATACGGACCGCGATACACTTTGTCTCCGCACAACGGATGTCCCAGTTCCGAGAGATGAATGCGAATTTGGTGCGTCCTGCCGGTCTCCAGCCGACACTCCACCACCGTGTAACCCGCGAGTCGCTCCACCGGCTTGACGTGGGTGACAGCCCGCTTGCCCAATTTCGAATTGGTGGTGCTGCCGCGCCTTCCGTCCCCCCGATCAGGCACCAGACTCGATTCGATCGACTGCTCGGCGACCGAGCCCAGGGCCACCGCCAGATAGACGCGATGCAATGTGTGGCTGCGGAACTGCTCTCCCAGGAGCCGCTCGGCATCGACAGAGCGCGCGAAGACCATCAGCCCGCTGGTCTCGCGATCGATGCGATGGACCGCGCGCAATCGCCGGAGAGTCCCTTTGGCGGGGGGGGCGTGTGTCGGAGATTTCCCCTTCTTCCCGCGCAGCGGCCTGCCGCGAGTGGCCAAGGCCCCCTCGCGCTGGACAATGATTCGGGGCAGGATTTCGTCGAGCGTCGGCTGCAATTGCCTGCGGCGTTTGGGCCAATTTCGCTCTTCCGGATGGCGGAGCGTCGTCATCCCGGCGGGCTTTTCCACGATCACCAGATGCGCGTCGAGATATCGAATCCGAACGTCCTGTTCCTGGGGTGGTGGAGCCGCGGAATGCGGGAGGAGCTTGACCACTTCCTCCAGTTTCAATCGCCGCCCGTCGTCGAGGCACAGGTTGCCGCTGACCGTCACCTGCCGACTCTTGAGCAGTCGCTTGATGTCCGACCACGATTTGCCGGGAAGCCATTTCCGCAGCGCCGTTCCGATGGTCTGGTTTTGCAAATCCGGAGAAACGCGAAAGGTCTGGGGCGCTGGCGGGGGCATGCTTCATTCGTAGCAGAATGCCGGGAAAGAGTGTAGTGCTGGGCTGACCTGCGCAGGGGGGGGTCGAGGTAGTGATCACTTTGCTGCAACACTTCGGCTATAATCCCAACGTCTGGTCCCGGCCCTTCGGCCGCATCGCAGAATTCCCGACCCCGCGCCCACCCCTCATGCCTGGAACTCCGCTGGAACGTGAAGAGTACGTCGAGCAGGCGTATTTTTTCCGCACCTTCCGCGAGCGGTTGGAAGCCAACGTTCCCGCGCAGGAGATTCTCGCGACCATTCACGAGGAAGTTCTCTCCACCACGAAACTCCCGCTGGCGATCGAGTTTCTTCGGGGAGAAATCGTGCATGCCGGACGGCTGAGCGTGGGGATGGCCCATCTGGCGCACTATTTCACCCCTTTTCAAACATTCGTTTTTGCGCAGTGCGAGGCGGACCGTTCCCGCTTCGATCAGCGGACCGCGCTGGAAGTCTTGCAGTTTGAAGCCCAGTACCGCGCGGGCCAGCACACCCCGGCCGGGTTGTTCGTCTATCAGTTTGAAGCCATCAGTCGCAACAAATTGGGATACGACCGAGGGATGGAGTCCATTTCACAGGATCCACTCTTCGACCACACCTGGCGCGACTGGATCATGCTGGTGAAGCGGCAACTGGGGGCCATGGATTTTGCCGACTTGATGTTTCTTTATTCCGACGAATTCGTCATGGAACGGCGGCGCAGCCTGGGGGACGCGCAGTTTCAGCCGGCCCACCCGATTCTGTTTGGCGCCAAGGAGGGCCGCATCGCCAAGGCCAATCGGGGCAAGGATCCGCTGTACATGTTTGCCGCCTTGCAGCGGCATCTGGGCTATCCGACCGTTCCTCGTTTGCGGGCGACATTTGGCCCGGAAAAAGAGATCCCCGAGATGCACGCGAAATTGGCGCAACTCGAAAAACGACTGCACCTGGTCGAAGCGGAACTCAAAGGCAATCTGGACCTGTCGCAGTTCGTCGTCAAGCCGGTCGAACTCCCGGGTGACGCGGGTTCCTGACGCCGATATCCAGAGCAGCGGCCGCAGCGCGGCCAACGGCCGCAACCAAAATGGAAAGATTGAACAGGAGATTGCAGCGCGGCAGTTGGCCGCAACCAAAAGAGATTTGACCACGGATAACACGGATGGGCACGGATCATTGCCTGTGACTCGATCCTCGGATCATCCGTGCCATCGGTGTCATCCGTGGTTCTATGGTTCTGTCTCAATCCGCTGGAATGCAGTGCAGAAGTCTCAGAGACAATTGGACCAAGGAAGGAGCCCAGGAGGTTTTGATGGAGTGGGACGAGGAACTACTGCGAAGCAGTTTGAGACAATAGCCTGGGGTCGCGCAGCGCACCCCAGGTCGGCTGGCCCCATCCAGGTCGTTACCCCGAAGCGGTTGCACACGAGCGGCGAGCGTGTGACTGAAATTGAGGTGCGTCGGATTACCGTGCGATCTTGTTCGCCATCCCCGCAAGGCGGATGGAACCTTGCGGGGAATTGATTGGCGCGCAACATAACTGATCTCAACAAAAATCCTCGCCAATCGCGAGTTTTCATTGACCAGGCCGCGCCGTCGCGTCTACGAAAACAGCGCCGTCACCGGTTGGCCGCTCGAAATCCGCACCGGGCGGCCGTTCGCCGCCAGAATCGGCGTTTCCGGCGACAGGCCAAAAGCATGCAGCACCGTGGCGGCGAAATCGTCCGGAGTGACGGGGTTGTCTTTCACATAGGCCCCCTGCTTGTCGCTGGCGCCGTAGATTTGCCCTCCCGCCACCCCTCCCCCCGCCAGAAGCTGCGTGTAGCAGTGCGCCCAATGGTCCCGTCCGTTCGTCGCATTGATCTTGGGGGTCCGCCCGAATTCCCCCGCCACGACGACCAGCGTTTCGTCCAGCAGACCGCGCTCTTGCAAGTCTTCCAGCAGCGCCGAGAAACTCCGATCGAATGACGGCGTGCAGTATTGGTGCGTCAGTTGCTGCACGCCGGTGAGCTGCCCGTCGATGCCGCAGACGTCGTTGGGGACGCCGTGGTTGTCCCACAGATTGAATTGGCACCCCTTGGTGTCGAAAAAAGTCCAGAACACATTCACCGTCCGGACTCCCGCCTCGATCAGCCGCCGGGCCATCAGAAAGCTCTGGCCGTATTCGTTGCGACCATACCGATCCCGCATACGGTCCGACTCGCGTCCCAGGTCGAACGCCCGGTTGACCGTGCTGGCCGAGACTAGGTCAATGGCGTTGGCATAGGACGCCTGAAGTCGCGCCACCGCGGCGGACGACCCGGTCAGAGCGGATTCGCTATGCAGCGACTCGACGAGCCCCAGCCTGGCCTGCAGGCGGCGCTCATCGACACCGCCCGGCAACGCCACGGCGTCTAGCGTCAGCGGCGCGTCGGTGAGCGATCCTTTGGCTTCTTTCTGAAACGTCAGCGGATCCCAGGCGGTCCCCAGAAATCCGGCCGACTGCCCCTTGTAGGGGGGAGAATACGTCGTGAATGGCCGCGGCAGGACGACCCAGGCCGGAGTTTCCCCATGCCCGCCGCATAGATGATGGAGAATCGCTCCGATGCCGGGATGGTCATCGCGCGACGCATAGACCTCGCCGCGGCGCTCCGGGAATTGCCCCAGCAGGCTGCGGGCGATCGCCCCGTTGTGGTCATTGTCGGCATGCGTCATCGAACGAATGAGCGCCAGCTTGTCGGCGTGCTGCGCCACTTGAGGGATCAACGATCCGACGCGCAATCCGGGAACCGTCGTATCGATCGATTCGAACACGCTCCGGATCCCGGCCGGCGCCTCGGGCTTCAGATCCCACAAGTCGGGCTGCGATGGCCCGCCACACAAAAAGATGTAGATGCAGTTCTTGGCCGTCGGCGGATGCGACAGTGGCGCCCTCCGCGCTACCGACTCTGCCTGAATCAGCCGGGGAAGGCTGATTCCCATGCCAGCGCACGCCGCCATCCGCAACCATTGGCGGCGCGGCATCGACCGGGAGGTGGAGGCAGCGGGAAACAGGTTCAACATCGGCGAATCCTGGTTGAATACAGCCAGGCGAACGACTGCCTGACGAAATCATCTTAGACTTCGCCGAACCATCTCGCAATATGCCCTCGCCTGATCGCGTGCGGGAGTGGTACACTGGAATGAGAGCCGTTCATTCGGTCGAGGGAGGAGTGAACATGTGTGGAATCATGATGATGATTCCAAACGAGGCGCTGGCTAGCCTTGCAGCCACCCCGGAGACGGCAAGTGCCGAGTTGCGGATGCTGGCCGCGGTCAAGCTGTACGAGATGGGGCGTCTTTCCACCGGTGCAGCCGCTGAGTTCGCGGGCATCCCGAAGCCGGTCTTTCTCCAAGGACTGGGCGACTACGGTGTTCTAGCATTGGACATGACCGAGGAAGAGTTCGGTCAGGAGCAACGCCTTGCCTGAGTTGATCTGCAATACTTCGCTCGCCAGAAAGCAGTGATTGTCATGGCTGAATCGGATCCCCAACACTCGGCACATCATCGCCGTTCGTCTGTGTGGGTGTGGTTGCTGGCGATCAATGCACTGGTTTTGGCAGCCTTGACGGGAGTTGGCTGGCATTTCGTGCAATCCGCGCGCCGCGCAGCCGAGGAACGCCAGGATCGCATCCCCACGGCACCCGAGCTGACGTCTCCTTCCCCCCCGGCATCGTCTGAGAAACCGATTCGCGAGTCTTCCGCCCAAGGCGAGATGCCCCTCACCGTCGAGGAAATCGTCAAGTCCATCGAGGGGGGTGTGGTCTTCCTGACCACGTTCGATTCACAAGGAAATCGCCTGGCATTCGGGTCGGGATTTGTGATCGACACCCGCGGACTGGTCGCAACCAATTTGCATGTCCTGCGAGGCGCTTCGACGGCGACAGCCGAGTTTAGCGATCGCCACAGCATCGGTATTAAGGGGCTGCGCGCCTGGGATGTCTTCGGCGACCTGGCGATTCTCGAACTGGAAAGCGTCCCCGACAATTTGACTGTCCTGAAGGCCGCCAGGAATTCCGACTATCGCAGCGGGATGGAAGTGGTCGCGCTCGGACATCCCCAGGAGTTCAAGTTCACGACGACGACCGGAGTGCTCAGTGCCGTTCACAAGTCTTCGGAACTCCCTCCGAATTTCCGGCAGTTCATCTCGGCCAATACCGACAACACCTGGCTTCAGACGACGGCTGCGATTGCCGGGGGAAGCAGCGGGTCGCCGCTGCTCAATCGGAACGGTGAGGTGATCGGCATCAATACCTGGACGGCCGGCGCATTCGGGTTTGCGATCGACGTCCGCCATCTGCACCAACTTCGAAGCCAACTGCGCGACGAAGCCGCCTCGCTGGCCGCCATCACGGGTCCGCAAGAACAGCGGTTGCACCTGACGCAGGGATATATCAAAAAAATGGGCTGGCTGACCCGCGAACTCGAGGAAGTCAAGTCGGAGGGCGAGCAGCGGGCGATCGTGAACCAACGGCATCCGGCGCTTGAGTATGTCCCGCGCCTGTGTGAACTGGCCGAACGTCACCCCCAGTCACCCGCGGCCTTCGAAAGTCTGGCAACGGTTTGTCAGATCCTGCTGGACACCGAACCGCCGAAAGATGGCTGGCCCGAATTCGAGCGGGCGGCGCGGCACCTGGAAGCCGAATTTATCAACGACCGCCGACTGATCAATATCATGTGGACCGCGCGATTGAGTTCGAGCCCGGAAGTTTCCCGCTTCCTGCGAGCCGTTGCCGAGGGGAGTTCCGACGCCTCGATTCGCGGCACGGCCTGGCATTGCCTGGGTTGCTCACTGGCGTATGGCTCGCAGTCGATCGAGTCCGCCGACGCCGCCATCGCCGCGCTGCAACACGTCGTGCAAGATTATCCGGACTCGGTCTATTACTGTTCCGATCCCGAACATCCCTTTCATCGCCTGGGACCGGAGGCCGAGGATTTGCAATACAGGCTCGGGCAACTGGCGGTCGGGCGTCAAGCCCCGGAGATCACAGGCCGTGGTCAGGACGGGTCTGAAATGCGGCTCAGCGACTACCGGGGAAAGGTGGTGCTCATCGATTTCTGGGTCAGTTGGTGCCCACCCTGCCAAAAGATGCTGGAGCACAATCGCGCGTTGGTCGCGGCCCTGAAAGACCGCCCATTCGCGCTGCTGGGGGTCTTCATGGATGACGAGCCGGAGCTGAGTCCACTGGTTGCAAAAAATGCCGTCACCTGGCCGAACTGGGTTGACGGCCCCGAGGGCTCAATTGGTCCCCAGTATCGCATCTCCGTTTTTCCCACAGTGTTTATTGTCGATCACAAGGGAGCCATTCGTCACCATCTCATCGGCGGGCTCGACGGCGACGAATTGCGGAAGAGGATCGACGAACTTCTGAAGGAGATTCCTGAACCCTGATCGAGGAGCGGGCCAGAAACCCCCTGCAAGTGCCGTTGGCAGCCCATTCCCGAGGCCATTGGCGGTCGCCTCGACGATGCCGATCGCAGGCAGCCGGCGTCCGCACACAGCAGATTGAAAATCTGCCCCACATTCATCGCGCAGAATTCGAGATTCGTCTTATTCTTTCTCCAACTCCTCCTCCTTTGATTGATGCGCGAACTCCCATGTCTCATCCTTGGACGGCAGGCCTTTGATCCGATCTGCCGGCACTTTGTAGTCTTTCTGGAACATCGTAAACTCGCGTCTCTCAATGACGTTCGCCTTGTCATCGTGAAAGTCGATCACCATTCCGCCAATCGATCCGTCAACGACTTTGAGGGTTCCTACTTCCATAGAGTGCATCGAATGGTGGATGTACTCCCTTGATCCGGCCCCTTTCAGGACATACCGCGAGTCTTCCCGATTTCTTTGGAGCAGTTCGCTCCGATCAATCAAGAGCACGGCATGTTGACCCGGCCGCCGGTGGTCGTTGCTAATTCTATCGTAGGTTTTCTTCAGTTTTCCGTGACGAAAGCTCTGCTTCCGGAAAATCAGCACCTTTCCTTTGGGTGGCAGTCCCTCGAATCACATCGCTGGAGCGATCGGTTGGTTTGACTCCAGAGGCGGAGACGTGGCCAATTGTCGGTATGCCGCAGCGACCACCAGAAATGCCAGAGGGGTCGTGGCAAACGACACGATCGCTCCCGCAACCGGAACGAACTCGGGGAGGAGGCTCAGCGCCAGCTCCACCAGCATCAACGCAAAGACTTTCCAAAAGCCGGCGCGGAAGACCAGTTCCTGACTGCGAACGAGCGAGTCAAACACTCCCGCCTGCTGATCTACGAGAATCAGAAATGGAAAAATCCAGATCGTCAAGAGGAACAGACCAGGAGCGACGCACAGCGCGAGTCCCACCACCGTGGCGACAAGTGTCAGAAAGAACATCCCCACCAGTCCCAGGAACCGGTGGAACATTCCAAACATGTCGCCCAGGTCCACCCGGTGATCCTCTCGCTCCAGCGCTTTGAGCGCCAGCAGACTGAGACCCGCAGTCAAGGGGCCCATTAGAATCAACAGCGTCGCGACCGAGAGCACCGTGTACAGCAACCCGGCAACGATCAGGATCAACCAGTTTTTCAGAAAGACATCCCATGCCAGCTCCATGCAGCGTCCAATATCCAGTTTCATGGCGTGACTTTCAGGAAGTGCTCAACAGAGGGTCGCATAGGATGATGGAACGACTGTACCCCCGCTCGATAACGGTGGCAATTCGCAAGGCCAATTCAATTGTGTTCAGCGAAGGGCTGAAGCCACTCTCCCCCCTCACGCCGTCGTCACCACCAGGTTGTCGCAGTGGATCACTTCGTCGTAGGGGCGGCCTCCCAGGAGGGCGGTCACCTCGTCGCTGCGGCGGCCGGCGATGCGGCGGGCGTCGTGCGCTCCGTAGTTCGTCAGGCCGCGGGCAAATTCCACTCCCTGGCGATCCACGAGCGACACCACCTCGCCCTTGGTGAACTCTCCTTCCACGGCCACGATGCCAATCGCCAACAGCGAGCGGCCGCGCTGTTCAATCGCGCGGCGGGCGCCGTCATCCAGGACGTACTTCCCTCTGGGGGTGAGCGCATAGCCGATCCATCGTTTCCAGGCGGGGAGCGCCCTCCCCCTCGCCAGGAACAGCGTCCCCAGTTGCTTCCCTGCCAGGATGTCGTCGATCACCTGCGGATTGCGGCCGTTGGCGATGATCACGTTCCCCCCCACCGCGGTCACGGCGCGGGCCGCTTCCAGTTTGCTTTGCATCCCCCCGGTTCCGCGAGAACTGCGGGTCGGCTGTGCCAGGCCCAACAGCGCGTCGTCCCAGCGCTCCACCAGCGGAATGACCCGGCTCCCCGGCAATTCCGGGTCGCCGTCATACAGTCCCTCGATGACCGACAGGATGACCAGCAACGGAGCGTCGAGCAGGTTGGTGACCAGCGCCGCCATGCGGTCGTTGTCGCCGAAGCGAATTTCCTTCACGCTCACCGTGTCGTTTTCATTGACGATCGGAATGGCATTGTATTCAAACAACGTCCGAAGCGTGTTGCGGACGTTGAGGTAGCGGCCGCGATGCCGAAAGTCATTCGCCGTGAGGAGCAGTTGCGCGGCGCGATAGCCGTACCGGAGCAGAGAGTCGTCGTAGCGGCGGATGAGGTGCGCCTGGCCAACCGCGGCGGCGGCCTGCAAGTGGGGCAGATCGCTGGGACGCTCGGTCAACCCCAACAGACCAATTCCCGAGCCGATCGCGCCGCTGGAGACCAGCACCACTTGCCGGCCGCTTTGACGCGCGCCGTGGATTTGCGCCGCCAGGGCGTCGAAGCGGCTGTCGTCCAGGGTATCGTCGGATCGGGACAGGACGTTCGTTCCGACCTTGACGACCAGCGTGCGGGCGGTTTCAACGATTTCTCGGCGGACCAGATCGGGAAGTTGGCTCATAACACCCGATAATCGCACAGGGGGACGTTGGCGACAAGGTTTGATTCGCTGGCCACCGGTTGACAACCGCCTCGGAAACGCCAAAACTTTCCAACAGTCCCCCGCGCCGGGGAGTCTGCCTCGGAAGGGGCTTTCGGGGTCAGAGTGGGCGATTTGCCAGCCGGAGTGCCGAGTGATGACGCCAACCAGTAAGTCGTGGGGACTGTGGCTCGGCGCGCCGCTCTTGGGGGGGCTGATCATCGCCGCGGGCTACGGATTGATGCGGGGCCGAGCACCGGAAAGTCAATCGGTCACCGAACCGACCTCAGCAGCGGTTCCCGACTATCGTCCTGAACCGGTCGCAGTCAACCTCAAAAATCCCCTGCCCGGTTTTCGCGGGGAAGTCCACGACCTCTTGGCTGGCGAGGGGGGACACGAGCTGCTGGTCCACTGGACGCCGATCGATCGGGCGGGGCGCGACCATCTGGATGAACATGTCCCCGCCGAGGTTTTTGAGCTGTTCACGGGACTGAGGCCGGTGGCCCCCAGACGGGTGTTTGCCCAGCGCGACTTTTCCGTCTTATTGCCGCAGGTGCTGCCGGAAGTCGGCGAAGTCTGGGAGATTGACACCGCAGGGCTCGCAGGGTTTCTGGAGCTGTTCCATCCGCACCCGTCGTTCCACCTGGTGGCGTTTGGTCGGCGCGCCGGACCGGACGGAGCGTTTGGACTGGTGCGGGGAAAATCGGAGGCGAATCTGGAAATCATGTTCCGGGTACACGCGGAGTTTGACCTGGCGCAGAATGTGTGGCTGACCCCCGCCTGCTTTTGGGGGACGCTGCGGATCGATCGGCAGGCGGGAGTGGTCGAAGCGTTTCGGATGTGGGTTCCCAGCGACAATCCGCTCAATATGCATATGACCGTCGCCGAGTCGATCCCTCCCGGCGGAGAACCGACCGTGTTCCGGGAGATTCAGACCGGAGACGTGGTCAACTCCTACCGGGACATCGTTCCGGTGGCGCGGATGGAACTGGCCAGCGCTGCCGCAGGAGAGGGGCCGACGCCGGAATGGGCAGAGGAAATTGACGAGACGCTGGCAAAACGAAAGCTCAAGCAAGCATTTTATGCATTTGAGGAGATCGACTGGGTGCCGTGGGATCAGGCCCCGGCCCGCGCCACTGCAGCCGACAAACCGATTTTGGCGGTCGTCCTGTGGGGGGCACTGGATGATCAAAGCTGTTGACCCAGCGGCACCGACTTGAGAGCAGGTCTGCTCTCCGACACCAGCGTGATCCGGCTGATCAATGAGCACTTCATCAGCACCTGGGTCTTGATCGACCAATTGAAGCAGTCCGGCGACCGCCATCCAGGTTTCGGACAGACCTTGCTGGAGAATTGGGAATATCCGATCGATCTGATGTTTCTGACAGGCGCGGGCGAATTCGTTTCCAAACTCAATTCATTTCAGGATTTTCCCAATCCACATCCCGATGTCGGCTATCATGGCAATCCGTTTGGCCGACGCGGACCATCGCATGAAGACATCTTCTTCCGACACGCCCAGCGATTCCTGGATGGCGAATGAACCAGGACGCGCGGCTCCCCCCTGGTGAACTCCATGTCCGATGACAACTCCTCGCTCCCCGCGACCCCGCCTGAACCGGAGCCGGCCGTGTCCCAACCCCCGTCGGCGACGCGAAGTCAACAGCGACTGCTCGTGCAGACATTGCGCATCGACCTGAGCGGTTCCGACCTGCCGATCACCCATCCTTCCCCCCCAGCAGAAGCCGACCAGGTCTCGGGACGGCAGATCGCCATCGGCCAATTGGGGCTGGTGGCCAGCCCGCTGACATTGTTCAGCGCGGCCTTGCATGTGGAGCTGTCCGCCGCCGAGGTGGTTCTCACGCACGCCCCCGACGATCCGGACCGCCCGTTTGGACTCAATCTGCAGCGGGGAGCGGTGACGGTCGAAATCGGTTATGCGGAGCTGGACAGCCTGATTGTGGAACTGCTCAACCGGCAGCTCCAGTCGCACCACGTGACGATCACCAAAGCGCAGCTCAAGCTGGAGTCGGAAGGACCGCGCAGCGTGCGATTTTCCGGCCGCGCCACCGGCCGCCGCGGAATTTTCTCTTCGACACTCGAAGTCCAGGGAAAGGTCGATGTCGATGAGCAGTTGAACGCCCGGCTGTCGGGTCTGACGCTCAGCAGTCCAGGGTTGGTGGGACAGGTCATCGCCCGGTTCTTGCAGCCGCACGTGGAGGCCCTGGATGAGCGACCCATCCCGCTGGGGGCGGCCTGGATGGGGCGACTGCAATTCACACAGATCGAACTCCATCTGGGAGAGCGGTTGCGGCTGGTGGGATCGTTCGGTCCCCCCAACTCGGAATCGACAAAAATCGCGACTTGACTGCGCCCGGGGCTGAACTAGACTGGACAAGGAGTCGGCAACGCGGCTCCAGAAGTCCCGGTTTTTGCAGCATTTTCTTTCGGAACAACTCCTATGATCGCGCCCACCACTCCCCCCGCCAGCAATCCGCTGGAATCTGTCGCGATGGCCATGAAGACGGCAGGCAGCGCGATTCGCGACGGTGCCGGGGACGCCAATGCCAAAGTCCAGGAACTGCTTCCCAAAGTCGGCCAGACCGTTTCCACCGGCGTCTACAACGGGAGCTACTACCTCTCGTTTGGACTGGTCTTTCCGACCCTCTTTTTGTGCCGTATCATCCCTGGGGGCAATGCCATTGCGTCCGGAGTGATCGATGGCGCCTCGGCGGCCAGCGAAACGGTCAAGGGCTGGCGGGAACAGACCCCGGCACCAACCCCGGCACAATGACCGGCTCCCCGGCCCCGATTCCGCAATCGGCGGTCGTTCCCGGCTGTGACTGATTTTGGCAGTGCGGCTCCCCACCTTCAAGAATTTCCTTCCGTGAATATCGATTCGGGAGAAAATCCTGGTATGATAGGGGAGCTGCCGGGTCATTGCCGCCCGTCAGGGGAGCTGCAAAAAATGTCTTGCAGACTCGTTCTGATCGCCGACAATAGGCAGCACGTGTCTGGCTGGGGGGAAGGTGTCTCCACGCGGCCCCTTCCTGGCGTGGGAGGATGCACAGGACCGCCTTGAATGGCGGCGCTGGGTAGGCTCCGCGCTACGACATTGTCATTTGCGGTATCCGCCCATTATGTCCGATAGACCGGTTGTTCAGGGACCGCTTTGCGTTTGGCAAGGATTGGATTTGCCCACATTGGCGCGCCTGCTGCGCCTCAAGCCACCCATGGCCTGGTCGCACTGGGCGCGGATTAGCGGAGTGGCCCTGACGGCGTGCAGCAACACCCTCCTGGGATGGGCCGAGCGAGCGCTCTACGGACGCAAATCTCGCCAAACCAACGTCCCTGCGCCGATTTTCATCGTCGGCCACTGGCGCAGCGGAACCACGCTGTTGCACAACCTGCTCTCCCTGGACGACAACTTCGCGGCCCCCAACCTGTACCAGACCGTCTTTCCCGGCCATTTTCTGCTGACCGAGCGCGTCCTGGGACCGCTCACCGCCTGGATGCTCCCCAAGCAGCGCACGTTCGACGCCATTCCGGTCGGCACGTGGGACATTCCGCAGGAAGATGAAATCGCCATCTGTCTGCTGAGTCTGCTGTCTCCTTACCTGATGCTGGCGTTTCCCGAAAACCTCGAGACTTACGCTCCGTATCTCGATTTGCGATCGGTGTCGGAAGCGGACCGCAACCGGTGGAAAGAGGTCTTTTTCCACTTCCTGCAGCGGGTGATGGTCCGCTATCCCGGGAAACGGCTGGTGCTCAAGTCTCCCACCCACAGCTATCGGATTCCGCTGCTCCTGGAGCTGTTTCCCGACGCCAAGTTCGTCCACATCGTCCGCAATCCCTACGACGTCCTCAGCAGCAGCCTGCACCTGCGCCGAGTGGCGTTTCCGGACAATGCATTTTACACCCCCAGTTTCGAGAAGATCGAAGACCACGTCGTTCAGCTTTACCAGTCCTGCTTTGAGCGCTTGGAGCAGGATCTGCCGCGCCTGGGGCCGGGACAACTGTGCGAGCTCCGCATGGAAGACCTGGAAGCGGACATTCCAGGCGAGCTGCGGCGCGTCTACGACACGCTGCAACTGGAAGGCTACGAACAGCTCGAAGCCCGCGTGCGGCCCCAGTTGGCGGCGCTCCGCAACCATCGCAAGAACAAGCTGTCGCTCCCGGCGGCATTGCGCGAGCGGCTCGAATCACTGCAACCGTCGGTCTTCGACCGCTACGGCTACGCCCGGCTGAGCGACACTGACCCAGTCGCGGCCACCGCCAGCGCCGCCGTCGCCTGAATCGCGCCACAGTGGCATCAGCCCGGCGAATACCGCTAGGATGATGGGATGAGCACGCTTCATCCTTCTCCTGGCGCCGACTCCGCATCCCAACCACCGGCTGAGCCCCCGCCTTCCTCCATGTCGGCGCCGCGTGGCCAATTTCCCTCTCACCTGGAGTCGATGGACCCTCAAGTCACATCGATCCAGCCGGGCGGGGGGGTCTGCATGCGGCTGGAATTGGCCTGGGGGCACGTCCGGCGGGGCTGGCTGAAATTGTTTCGAAAGGGGTACGTGGCCCGGATGGCCGCGTTGCGCCAGGGAGAAACCAACGCCTGTCCCTTTGAGGTGCTCGATCCGCGCGATGTAAAGTTCTATCGCAATCAGGGGGGATACTGGTGGAAACCGGAGGACGACCCGTTTACCTGGCGCGATCGGCTGGGGTTTGCGCGCTCGGGATTGACCGAACTGTGGCTGATTTCCGGGATGTTCTTTCTGCTGGCGGGGCTGGCGGCCTGGGGAGCGATGTCCCTCTCCGGCTGGTGCTGGCCCCTGGCAGTGGCCGGGGCCTTTTTGGGAGGCTGTATCGTCTGGTTTTTTCGCAATCCCACGCGGGCGATTCCCACGCAGGCCGGGGTGGTCGTCTCTCCCGCTGACGGAAAAGTGGTTCAGATCGACGAAGTGGAGTATGATGAATTCATTGGAGGCCCGGCGGTGCTGATCGGGATTTTCCTGTCCGTATTCAATGTGCATATCAACCGCACGCCGGTGGCCGCCCGCGTGCTGGGGATTCGATACCGCAAGGGAAAATTCCTCAATGCCCTGCGTCCCGAATCGGCGCGCGAGAATGAACAGTTGGCGGTACGGATCGAAGCGCGGGAGTTGCCGCATCGGCGGATGATCGTCCGGCAAATCACCGGGGCCATCGCCCGGCGGATCGTCTGCTGGGTCAAGCCGGGGGACGAACTGGCGGCTGGAGAGCAGTTGGGAATGATCAAGCTGGGATCGCGAACGGAGTTGGTTCTCCCGCGCGAGCCCGGATTGCAGATTGTGGCGCAACTTGGCCAGCACGTGCAGGCCGGTGCGTCGATCCTGGCGCAATACCAGGGATAGCGAGACTTCCATGAAATCCTTCCGCATTCCGCGCCGTCAAAAGATGTTCGCCGTGCTCCCCACGATGCTCACGCTGGGGAACGCCGTCTGTGGCTTTGGGGCGATCACGTTCGCCGCCAAGGTCAATCTGATCGAACGCTCCGGGTGGGGCAATTCGGACACGCAATGCCTGCTGATCGCCGCGCTCCTGATCTTTCTGGCGATGGTGTTCGACATGCTCGACGGACGGGCGGCCCGCTGGGCCAAACAAACCAGCCAGTTCGGGGCGGAACTGGACAGTCTGTGCGACGCCATCAGTTTTGGGGTGGCGCCGGCGATCATCCTGATCAAGTTTTCCAAAGATTTTCATCCGCGGCTGTTGTGGTCGATCGCCGTGCTGTTCGTCGTCTGCGCCATCCTCCGACTGGCGCGATTCAACGTCGAAACCGAAGAAGAAGACACGCATGAGTATTTCAGCGGACTTCCCTCGCCGGCCGCCGGCGGAACGGTTGCCTCGTTCATGATCGCCTATCCGGAACTGGAAGAACTGGCCCAACCGCTGGCAGAGACGGCGGGCGCCTGGGATCGAGTGACCCATCAAACCGCGCTCTACTTGCTCCCGGGACTGAAGATCCTCGTGCCGATCGTGGCGCTGGCGTGTGCCGGGCTGATGGTCTCGCGCATCAAATACTCGCACGTCTTCAACCAATGGTTCCGCGGTCGCCGGAGCTACCAGCACATCGTGCAGATCGTCGTGGGGGGGGCGGCGATCTTTCTGGTCCGCGAACTGGCGATTCCGCTGATTTTCTGCCTGTTTGCCTTTTCCTCTCCGATCAAGGCGGCCTGTCGGGCAGTGCTTCCGGGAAAGTCCGCACCGTCGTCGGCCATTCCGGAAGAAAACGCTCCCGAGCCTCCTGCCCCGCCCCTTGCCGACGCAGGTTGAGCCTCGTCCCGCCCACGTGCGCCTCCCGTGGAAAACCCGGCAAATTGGTCTGGAGCGAAATTCGGGGTCGGCGGTATAACTCCCACCCATCGAACCTGGGGGCCGGCCGGAACGGCCGCCGCGCACTTGCCCGGTTTGAACGACCGTCTACTTCACTCCGCGGAGGGAGATTCCATGCTCGGTGCCCATTTGGATGTTCAGGCCTACCTGGCTCGTCAATGTGAAGAAGTGGCGCGGTTGGATACCGCCGCGATCGAGGCCCTGGCCGATGCGATTTACCAGCGGTATCTTTCCGGTCGGTTCGTATACATCATCGGCAACGGCGGGAGCGCCGCCAATGCGTCCCACCTGTGCGAAGACCTGGGTAAGAGCTCGATTGTCGATTTTGAACACCAGCGGCGGCTCAAAGTCCTCAGTCTGACCGACAACACCCCCTACATCCTGGCGTGGGGCAACGACACGAGTTACGACCGCATTTTCGTCGAACAACTCAAGAACTTCGGCGAACCGGGGGATTTGTTAATTGCCATCAGCGGTTCGGGGAATAGCCCCAACATCCTGGCCGCCGTCGATTGGGCCAATGCGCATGGAATCGAAACGTTCGGCGTGACCGGCTATGACGGAGGAAAGCTCCTGCACAAAGCCCACCGGTCGCTCCATTGCCGCCTGGACGACATGGGGATGGTCGAATCGCTGCATCTGGTCGCGTTCCATTACGTCCTGGATGACCTGCACGGTCGGATCAACTGCCGGAAGCAGAAAACCGCGGCCTGATCAGCAGCTCCGGCGCATCGAGACGAGTTGTCCCGCGGGGGAAATCCTGCCGGGGTTGCCCTGCCGGATGGGGTGCGCGCCGACCCCTGCCGATTGTGCCGGGGCTACCGATTGTCCGCGAAATGCGGAAGTGACCGAACAGCCCGGTTGTGCCTGCCAGGGTGGGTTCCAAAGCAGACGTGGGCGCCCGTGCGCGGCACATTGAGAGGATGGTCGTTCCGCCCCGCAGATTTCCCAGTCTCTCCAGTCTGACCCGAATGTAGTGGTTGTCGGGAAGAGTCTGTCGTCAAACTCCTATGTAGTTTCGCTCTCCGGAACGGCAGGGAAACTCTGCCACTGTTTTGTCGTAACCATTTGCCTGAATAATACTTTGCGACACTCAAGGCCAGCCGGACAGGGGGCCGATGAATTGGGCTAGTCCTGCTTTACCGGCTCCCGCATCTAGGCCGAAGGCAGGGATCATCGGAGTTGCCGAGAGAAGTTTCGGGTTGCGGAAAAGCCCGACGGCGCCCGATGGGATTGTGCTAGCCCAATGACGGATGGTAGGGGCCGTCTACTCCGTGCGATGTGACTGTCGGTTTTGTTTGTGACAGACACGACGCGCGTCGTAATCGGTTGGGCCGGTTTTCGC
>JBJXGA010000173.1:0-56915 GCA_046152955.1 Planctomycetales bacterium
CGCACAAGGCGGATGGGGTCTGCGTGAGTTTTTGGATTTCAAGTTAGCCTCCGATCTGATTCACCATCCACACGAGGTGGATGGGGTCTCTCCCTCCCACCGCGAGGGGGGGAGGGAGAGCTGCACGCGACTGTTCTCTCTACTCTCTACTCTCTACTCTCTACTCTCTACTCTCACCCCTCGACTCTCACTCTTCCCCTTCCATCACCGTCTCGCGCACCACTTCGTCGATTGTCGTCACGCCGTCGAAGATCAGTTTCAAGCCCGATTCCCGGAGCGTCGTCATCCCCTGCGCGCGGGCCAGGTTCCGCATTTCGTCGACCGTGGCGTCGGAGGTGATCATGTCGCGGATGTCGTCGTTGATGTCCATCAGTTCGTACATCCCGGTCCGCCCCTTGTAGCCGGTGTTGTTGCACCGCTGGCAGCCCCGGCCGTAATAGAACTTGTATTTCCGCGCCTGCGCCAGGGGGAGCTGCAACTCCATCAGCAAATCGTCGCTGGGCTCGAACTGCGTGCGACACTCGACGCAGATCTTGCGCACCAGCCGCTGCGCCAGGATCGCTTCGACCGAGGCCGTGATCAAGAACGGCGGCACCCCCATGTCTCGCAGCCGGGTGATCGCCGAAGGGGCGTCGTTGGTGTGCAACGTGCTGAACACAAAGTGCCCCGTCAGGGCGCTTTGCACGGCGATTTCCGCCGTTTCGTAATCGCGAATTTCTCCCACCAGGATGATATCCGGATCGTGCCGCAGAATGGCCCGCAGCACGTTGGCGAACGTCACGTCGATGTCGGGATTCACCGGCACCTGGATCAGGCCGTAGATTTCATATTCGACCGGATCCTCGGTGGTGATGATCTTGGAACCAATCTCGTTGAGCTCGTTGAGCGCCGAATACAACGTGGTGGTCTTGCCCGAACCGGTGGGTCCGGTGACCAGCACGATCCCATTGGGCCGCCGAATCATCTTGCGGAACCGGGAGAGGATGGTCGGGTCCATCCCCACCTTGTTGAGGTCGAGTTGCACCACCGTCCGGTCCAACAGCCGCATGACCACTGACTCGCCGAACAGCGTCGGCAACACGCTGACGCGCAAGTCGACCGAATTCCCCCCGACGTTCAGTTCGATGCGGCCGTCCTGCGGAAGGCGGCGCTCGGCGATGTCGAGATTGGCCATGACTTTGATGCGGGTGACGATGGCATTCGCCAGGTGCCGCGGCGGCGGAACCATCTCGTACAGCACCCCGTCCGCCTTGACCCGAATTTTGAACTCGTCTTCGAACGGCTCGAAGTGGACGTCGCTGGCCTGGTCCTTGATCGCCAGGAGCAGCACCATGTTGAGCAGCTTGCGGATCGGCGCGGCGTCGGCGATTTCTTCCATCGACGACAGGTCGTACCCGGCGCGTCCCATCGCCCGTTCGTCGAATTCGTCGTCATCCTCCAAGCTGCTGATGACGTCTTCGATGCTCTCCTGTTTGTCGGCGTAGTAGCGTTCGATCGCTTCCTGGATGTCCGCCGGATTGGAGACCGCACCCCGGACGTCGTAGCCCAGAAAGTTCCGCAAATCGTCGAGGGCGGCGATGTTCTGGGGATCTCCCATCGCCACGGTCAGGACGTTGTTTTTGAGCGAGACCGGCATGATCTTGTAGATGCTGGCCATCGTCTCGGGAACCAGTTCCAGCACTTTGGCCGGGATCGTCGTCTCTTTGAGGTTGACGACCTGCATCCCCCACTGCTCGGCGAGCCCCTCGCTGAGCTGGGCCTCGCTGATCAGCCCCATCCGGACCGCGACCCGCCCAATCACCTCGCCGGGCGATTGCTTCTGTTCTTCCAGAATGTCCCAGAGCTGGTCCTCGTTGAGGTGACCCAAGTCGACCAGAATCTGACCCAAGCGACGTTTGGCCATGCGATGCCTTTGATGTGGAGGGGTTAGGGGCTAGGGATTGGGCGCTAGGGGTTAGGGATTAGGGGTAGCGATTTGAGATTTCAGATTTCACCAAGTGAGCCTTTGACGCTTCCAAACACCATTCGGTTCCAACCCGCGACTACCTGGACCCGAGCGCCTAATCCCTAGCGCCTAGCCCCTCCCCCTAGCTCTCCTCGCCCTCTTCTCCTTCTTCGGACTCCTCTTCAAACAGACCCTGTTTGGCCCGCTGCAGTTTGGTTCTCAATTCCCCCGGGTTGTTGGCTCGGACGACGATGTCTCGTTCTTCGCACAGGCCGTTCTTCCACAGGTTGAACAGCGCGTCGTCGAGGAGCTGCATGCCGTATTTTCTCCCGGTCTGGATGCTCGACGGGATGCGGTACGACTTGTTTTCGCGGATCAGGTTGGCGATGGCGGGGGTCACCACCAGCATTTCGTAGGCGGCCACCAGCCCCTTGGGTTTGCGCGGCAGGAGCGCCTGGCTGAGGATGCCGATGATGGCAGTCGACAACTGCGTCCGGATCTGTTCCTGCTGGTTCGTGGGAAACACGTCGATGATACGATTGACCGTTCCTTCGGCACCCGAGGTGTGGAGCGTTCCGAACACCACGTGCCCCGTTTCGGCGGCGGTGATCGCCGCCTGAATCGTGTCCAGGTCTCGCATTTCACCGACGAGGATGACGTCGGGGTCCATGCGCAGCGCCCGGCGGAGCGCTTCGGGAAACGTCGGGACATCGACCCCGATCTCCCGCTGATTGATCGTACACTTCTTGTGCTTGTGGTAATACTCGATGGGGTCTTCCATCGTGATGATGTGATGGTCGACGTTGTCGTTGAGGTAGTTGATCATGCTGGCCAGGCTGGTCGTCTTGCCGGAGCCGGTGGGGCCGGTCACCAGGAACAGACCGCGGGGGCGCATGATCAGGTCTTTGACAACCGTCGGCAGCCCGAGTTGTTCAAACGTCAGAAATTCGTTGGGAATGCGCCGCAGCACCATCCCGATGTGCCCGCGCTGTTTGAAGACCGCCACGCGGAAGCGGGCCTGTTCGCCAAACGCGAAGCCAAAGTCGGTCCCTCCCCGTTCCTGCAGCTCCTGCTGGTTCCGTTCGGGGGTGATGCTCTTCATGAGCGCCACGCAGTCATCCGCTTCGAGCGACTTGGTCTCCAGCCGGACCATGTGCCCCCCCATCCGCAACACGGGAGGTTGGCCGGAGGCGATGTGCAGATCGCTCGCCTTCTGGTTCACCACCGTCTGCAGCAGCTTGTCGATCTGTAGTGTCTGTTGAAGCGCCATAGGGCTTCGTGCTCCTTCGCAAGTGGTCAATTATTTCCGGTCGCGGTCAGACTCCCAAATTCCAGCGATTTCGCAGCGAGCTTTTCCAGAGGGAAGCGAGAGGATTGCGCCGCCGCGCGATCCCCTGTGGGACAGACAGCCGCGCGATGCGCCCACCCGCGCCTCGCGGTCCCGGCCCAGCCGCAATTTGTGGCAAAATGCAACAGCGTCTGAAGGAAGCGGCCCGCCAAACCAGGGGACTGCGGGGGCTTTGTACAGTGTGCGCGGGGGGCGCGGTGGGGCAAAACGGCGGGCGCCTGGCTCACAGAATCGTCCCCTTCCCACAAAAAGTTCCACGTCGCCAGCCGACCGGGGGGAATGGCTCCGGTCGTAAGGGATGCGATACTCATGACGAGCACTGCAGCTTGGGACCCAATTCGACTCCCGCCTGCGCGACCGGCGAAGGATCGATCGTTCCATCGCGGAACAGCATTTCTGGAGATGAGCCAGGCGTCCTGCGCCCAGGGCATGGCTGGAGGGAGTCCGTCGCACCCGGCCGGCTCGGCTCGAATGGAAGTTGCGATCGGACGGCCTAAGCAGTTTCCAGTATCCAAGTTGCGATTGGTTTTCGATCCAGGGTGAAGCCCCGTTTTGGGTGGAAAGCGACAGTGCGATCCCGTCCAGGAGAACGTTCAATGGCCCCCCCGATGCAGCAGCATGACCTCTTGAATGGTGGTGATTCCCAGGAGCGCCTTGTCCAGGGCATCCTGTACGAGTGTGCGCATGCCGAGCATCTGTGCCTGACGGCGGATGTTCTGGGTCGGCTCGCTCTTGAACGTCATTTCGCGGATGCTGGAAGTCATGAGCATCAGTTCAAAAACCGCCTTGCGGCCACGGTACCCGGTGTGCTGGCAGTAAGAGCATCCCTTCCCCTGCATGAACTTGGCGGTCTCGAGTTGTTCAGGTGTGACTTCGAGATATTGCAATTCGCTCGGGTCGGGCTTGACCGGGCCGGTACATTTGGGACAGTTGACCCGGACCAGGCGCTGGGCCATGATCGCCATGACGCTCGATGCGACCAGAAAAGGCTGCACACCCATGTCAATCAGGCGTGTAATAGAACTGGGCGCATCGTTCGTATGGAGTGTACTGAAAACCAAGTGTCCAGTCAAAGAAGCCTGAATGGCCATGTCCGCCGTCTCGGTGTCGCGGATTTCTCCCACCAGGATGACATTCGGCGCTTGCCGCAGCATGGCCCGGATGATCCGGGCGAAATTGAGGCCAATCGATGCCCGGACCTCCACCTGGTTGATCCCTGGGAGGTAGTATTCCACCGGGTCTTCGGCGGTGATAATCTTCCGATCGGGGCGGTTCAGTTCACCTAAAGCGCTGTACAGTGTGGTCGTTTTTCCACTGCCGGTGGGGCCGGTGACCAGGAAGATCCCGTTGGGGCGGCGGATGACGTTTTGAAACGTCCGGTAGTTGTCCTCGCTGAACCCCAGGTTGCGGATCCCGACCTTGATATTGTCGCGGTCCAGGATCCGCATGACCACCGCCTGGCCGAATCCGGTCGGGAGGAGGCTGACCCGCAGGTCAAAGTCCTTCCCCGAGACGCGGGTCTTGATGCGCCCGTCCTGGGGTTTCCGCTTTTCGGAAATGTCGATCGTCGCCATGACCTTGATACGGGAGATGATGGCGGCATGAAGGCGGCGGGGGGGGCTGTCCCGTTCGATCAGCTCCCCGTCGATCCGGTAGCGGATGCGGGTTTTGTCCTCGAACGGCTCGACATGAATGTCGCTGGCCCGCATGCTCACCGCTTCGGTGATCATCAGGTTGACCAATTTGATGACCGGAGAATTCTCGTCGTCCGCCATCCCTGCCGAGGAGGCGAGCTCGGTTTCGGTGAAATCGATCGCTGTTTCGGTGAATTCGGCGATCATCGAGTCGACCGATTCGGTCTCGCTTTGGCCGTAATGCCGGTTGATCGACTGCTGGATGACCTCTTTGGGGGCCACCACCACCTTGATTTCCTTATTGATGATGAATCGCAGCTTGTCAATCACGTCGAACGCCGCCGGGTCGTGCATGGCCACCGTCAGCGACCCGCCATCGTCCAGTGACAGCGGAATCACCAGGTTTTCCCTGGCGACCGACTCGGGTACCATCTGGATCACCGAGGAGGGGATCTGCACGGAGGTCAGATCGACGTAATCCATGCCGAACTGTTTGGCCTGCGCCTGCCCCGCTTCCGCGGGCGAGATGTACTCCAGCTTGACCAGCGCCTCTTCGACAGTGATCCCCAGCTTGGCCGCGACATCCTTCGCCTCGGCGTGCTGCTCTTTGCTGATCACTCCGTCTTTGATGAGTTTCTGGACCCAGTCGGCGGCCATTGCGTCCTCATTCTGTGTGATAAAACCGCGGCGGGATGGTTCCCGGCCGGCCTGTCGCTACTTGGCAATTCCCCCTCGATGTCACGCGAGGAGTCTCAATTTCATTCGGAGGAACCGCCGGACACTTCAGGGATTCTAACGATCCGGACAGCCGCTGTCCCCTGAACGGGGGTTGGAAAACCGCGGGATTTCCTCAATCTTTCTCCGCCGGAACGTTGCCGCTCCCGACGGTCCAAAGAGGCCCAAACGCCGCGATCCAACTTCGAAATGCGATACCGGGATCGTTCCGATAAGAGATGAGAATGAGACGGAACTCCCGAGGAGCAGACTGCGGGATTCACACCGCGGCGACTCCCTTGGCAATTCTCACCCCCGCTCTGGCCATTGTCAAGAGGAGCCGCGCTCAGGTAGTAGTACATTTCTTGCGTGCGGATCGCATTTTCGGCCACGTAAATCGCCGTGGCGATGCCTGTGGGGCTTCTGGAAACTCTCGACGCTGTGACTGAACAGCAGGGCTGGAATCGCTCACAAGCGGTCAGGGAAGCCGTGCAGGCTCTCGTAAAGCGCCAGTAGCGGAGAGCGTGGGAATCGAACCCAACCGCGCAGAAGCGCGTTCCCCTCCGTCAGGGCCTAAAGCTGATGCGCCGACCATGGCGCGGGCCGCAATCCGTCATGCGACCACTGGTTCGCGGCCTCGCGCCGGCCGCCTCGCAGCGACATCTTCGGTATCCGAATCGTCATTGTCGAGCATGTCGCACGGGGCAATCTGGATGTATGGCTGTCCGTTTTCTGGGCACAAAGGCAGCTTCGCTGACGATTCCTGCAAGAAGCGATTTATGTTACGAAAGGCTTGCGCATTTAGGTCGGCAACACCCTTCGCAATCGCTTCATCCTTGTGGGCCAAATCCGCAAGCTTCAGGAACGCGGCTCGGATACCAAAAGCGAAGTGCTTGATCTTGTCCGCGAGGCTTCTGCCGCGCTCAGAAAAAATGATCGTGACTTCACATCCAGTCGCACGTGCGTATGCCTCCAATTCCGAAAACCGAAGGTCTGCATCAAGCCCGTTTTCAAGCTTCGAAATCTTGCCTTGCTGGCACCCGAGAACCGTCGCAATATTCTCTTGCGTGACACCCCTCGTTACCCGGATGGCCGCAAGCGCGTTCACAATCCGCCGTTTTTCAATTTGCTCCTTCAGTGCCAGCGACGCATCATTGCCGAGAATCTCTCCAAAAGCATCGCCGACATTGGCGTATTCTTTTGAGTTCATAATTCGACCCCTCTGGTCTATTCTGCGAAATTATCGCCACCGGAAAGCGGCGGCGCTTGGTTCTGCTCTGTTAGTCCAGCGACAAACACTTTGGACAGGCGAATGTCGTCTGATTGCGTGCTCTTGTCGCCCAAGATCATGGCATAAAGGTGCCGCTGCTCCATGTGCGGAAAGACATACAGTCGCATCGCCTTCATTTTGGAGCCTTTGCCTGGCCCGCTTTCGTCGATCGCCAATATACCGAGCGGCTCAGAACGCACAAATCCCAGAAGCTTCAGTTGTTCTGGCTTGGCGCCCTTCTCAAGGGCAGTAAGGAGCGTTGTGAGGTTGTTCCCAACGTTGACGAGTTCGTGTCGCCATTTCTTTCCGAACTTCCGCATCCTCTTTTGGGCATCTTCGCACCATCGAACCGTCCATGGCATGATATACGGCCTGAGAATATTTCGGTTTAGCGGCATGCCGCCTTTGATCAATTTTATTCCACCCAGGAATAAAAGTCAATCAATCGGAATGTTTTTTCCGATTTCACATAAGACTTCTTCCTGCCGAAAACATCAGCAGACGCCACGCCTGAGCCAATTCAAACTGTACCACTACCCGCGCTCACTGCCACGCGGGTGTCCCCGCGAATCCTGGCGGTAGCCACGTTCGCCAGAACGTGGGCGGAGCAGCGATCACCCACATTCTGGCGAATGTGGCTACGTCGGCAGGGCTGCCTGAGAATTTGGGCACACCCCGCCACGCGCGGCAACTCCCTCTCGCCACAAGTGGGAGTAGCCGATAAGATTTCCACGTCGCGGGCTGTTTTGTTCGATTCCAAAGAAGGATTGGTTGTGTCGTCGTCGAGTCTGGTCGGTGCAGAGGTCACGGTTGTTGAGCGGATCGCCGAGATCCGGTCGCTCGTCACAGCGGCCAGGGAACGGGGAGAAATCGTCGGCCTGGTTCCGACAATGGGGGCATTGCACCGCGGCCATTTGAGTCTGATGGACCAGGCGCGCCGCGAGTGCGACCTGGTGGTGGCGTCGATCTTCGTCAACCCGACGCAGTTTGGTCCCAGCGAGGACTTTGCCCGGTATCCGCGGAACCTGGCGACCGACCTGCGGCTGTGCGGCCAGGCGGGAGTTGATGTCGTCTTTCACCCCGCCGCGTCGGACGTGTATCCCCCCGGCTTCGCGACTTTCGTCGACGTTGGCGGCCTGGCCGGGGTTCTGGAAGGGGCCTTTCGTCCGGGACACTTTCGCGGGGTGGCGACCGTCGTGCTGAAGCTGTTTCAGATGGTTCCGGCGTCGATCGCCTATTTCGGACAAAAGGACTATCAGCAGCAGACCGTCATCCGCCGGCTGGCGCGGGATCTGGATCTGGCGATCGAGATTCGCACCTGCCCCACCATCCGCGAGCCGGACGGGCTGGCCCTCAGCAGCCGCAATGTCTATCTGAATCCTCAGGAGCGGCAGGCGGCGCGCCTCTTGTCGGAGTCGTTGCACCGCGCCGCGCAACTGGTACGCGACGGAGCCGACGATCTGGACCGCGTCCGCGAGGCGATGCGCGAGGTACTTCGGTCCAGTCCCCTGGTCCAACCGGATTATGCGACGCTTGTCCACCCCACCACGTTGGAAGAAGTCGCGACCCCTTTGCCGACGCTGGTGGCGCTGGTCGCGGCCCGCGTGGGAACGACGCGGCTAATCGACAACGAAGTCATTTCGCTGGCTGATCCCCTGAATCCTCCCTGAAGCCATTTCCGCCAGTGCCCGCCACGCGCCGCGTGGGGGGGGCATCACGCGATACCTGTTTCCCTGGGGCTGCGACACTTCCCGCCATGCGTTCGACCCTGCTCACGATTCCATTTCACGGAGCGCTCGACCTGGGCCCATTGGGGCCCGTGCCGGTGTTTGGACTGGGACTGCTTCTGGCGATCTGGTGCGTGGCGGGAGCGGCGTATTGGATGTTGCTGCGGAAAAAATCGAAGCGGAATCCCGACAGATTCCTCAGCGTGACGTGGCTGATCATCGCGCTGGTCATTTTCAAGATCCCCGACCTGGGTTGGAAGGGGCTGCCGATCTACGGGTATGGAACGCTCCTGTTTCTGGGCTTCATTGCCTCGGCGTCGTTTGCCGCCTGGAGAATTCGCCGCGAGGGGGCCGATGGCGACCTGGCGTGGGACGTCGCGATGTGGCTGTTTGTCTGGGGGATCGTCGGGGGACGGACGTTTTACGTCGTGCAATACTGGCCCCGTTTTTTCGGTCCGGATCCGGAGACCGGCCAGCCGCGCTCGGTGGGGCAGATTCTGTTCGGCCTGATCAATCTTCCGGACGGCGGGTTGGTTCTGTACGGCGGACTGATTTTGGCATCGCTGGCGTACTGGCTGTTTTGTCGTCGGCGCGGCGTCCATCCGCTGGCGTTGGGAGACATTGCCGTGTCGTCGGTCTTTGTCGGATTGATGTTCGGTCGGTTGGGATGTCTGATGCACGGCTGCTGTTATGGCGACCTGTGCGACCTGCCGTGGGGGATCAGCTTTCCCCCGCACAGCGTTCCGTTCGAAGCGCTGGTCAGCCGCGGGCTGATGGCCAAAACGCAGGGGGCCAGCCTTCCGCTGCACCCCACGCAAATCTACGATTCGCTGACTGCCCTGTTGTTGTTGCTGGCGACGTGGGCCTATTATCCTTTCCGAAGGCGCGCCGGCGAAGTGATGGCAATCGGCTGGCTTTGTTATCCTTTGAATCGCTTTCTGGTGGAGTTCCTCCGATTCGACGAGAGTGGAAAATTCGGCACCATGCTGACCATCTCGCAATGGGTCAGCCTCGGGATTCTGGCGTCGGGGATCGCCTTTTTGGTCTGGCTGCAGCGACAACCGGCCGGTCGGGTTCCGCTGATGTCTCCTCCCCCGCTTCCACGAGGCGAACCGCTCATAGCCCCTGCATCATGACCGCCAGCGCCAGATTGGTGGCGTTGAACGCCGCATGCAGGCACACCACCGCCAGGTAACTGCGACGGCGATGGTACAGCCAGCCCAGACCCAGCGCCAACGGGAACAGGGGGAGGGAATCGGGACGTCCTGGCACGTAATGCATCGCCGCAAACAGCACGGCGACGACCACGATCGCCCCGGAGGTGGGAAGCCGGTTCTCCAGCCAACCTTGGAGCACGACCCGGTACAAGAGTTCTTCGGCCAGCGGCGCCAGCACCACCACCGCCAGGAGGATCCACCCGATCGTCGCCGCGCCGGGATGCTGTTCCAGAATGTCAAAGAACGAATGCCGCGCTCCCGCCTCGCGCAACCCCAGCCAGTTGACCAACAGGCTGACGACGATCACCGGGAGCCAGGTGGCCAGGAATCCCTGCAGGCCCCAGCCGACTTCCCGGGGAGAAACTCCCGCACCCAGTCCGAAGTCTGCGCGACGGCGCGGCCCGGTGAGCAGGAGCAGCGCAGGGACCGTGAGCAGCGACAGCCCACTCGCCAGGCAGGTCACTTTCACCCGGTTCAATCCTTCCAGCGGCGTCCCGCTGAAGAGCGACAACACGGCCTGTTGAGTGCAAAGCCACACTGGGAATGCCAAACCGACGGCGAGTGGACTCCACGGAATCGGTTCGCGGCCGGCGACGAACCCGGACCGGTCTCCGGCGATCCAGCGTGCGCAACCCCGTCCCCACACGGCGAGGCTGCCGGCAGCCAACAGCCAGGCGATCAGACTTCCAAGTCTTTGCAAATCAGTCATCGTGCCGTCTGTTGTAGGTGGAAACCGGCCTTTGCAAAAGGATCAGGCGGCAGAGAGGTGAATTGATCCCGGAATTGTTCCGCTGGAACGACGAGAACACAGCGCGGAGGATGGCCGCAACGAAAAGGGATTGGCCCACTGATAACACGGATGGGCACGGATCATCACCTTAGGAAGATTGAACAGGAGGGCGCAGAGGAAGCAGAGAAAGTCCGACCGTGATTGGCCAAACGATTCCGATTCGATCGCTGGCAAGGGGCGTCAATTGGAATTCATGCGGCCCCAAGCCGAGTCTATCTTTGCGATCTCTGCGTGCTTCTGTTCCATCTTCCTTCGACTTGAAAGGAGTTCTCATGTCGCAAAAATCTTCACGCCGCCACACGGTATTTTTTGGATTGCGATGCCAATGATCCAACTCCCCTCCGGCTCCGTTGACTGTCCCAAGGCCGCTTCTCAAGGCCGCTTCGGTTGTGAATGCACGGCCCACAGTGCAAGATACTGTCAGGCGGTCTCCTCGGTTCGGATGGTTTCCAGGAAAGTTCAGGTCGTGCGATGATTTTCGGAAAACTGTGGCGGGCGCTCACCGCGCAGCTCAACAAAATGGCCAATCTGTTCTGGCAGGCCGATCCAATCGCGCAGATGCAGTACGAGTACGATCTGGCGGTCGATCAGCTCAAAGGAGGGCGCGAAGGGCTGGAGCAATACCGGGCGCTCGTCGAACGGGTCGGGCGGCAGGTGGCCAACAACCAGTCGCACGTCGCCAACCTGGAGGCGAAAATCAAGTCCTACCTGCAGACGGGGGATCGGGAAACGGCCGCCCGCTTCGCCACGGAACTGCAAAAAGCCCGCAAAGACCTGGACGAGAACACCAACCAGCTCAAGCTGCATGAAGAGGCGTACAACAACAACGTCCTCAAAGTGAAACACGCCAGCGGCAAATTGGCGCAGATCCGCGATAAAATCGCCAAGTACGACGCCGAAATGAAAATGAGCCGCGCCGAAGCCGAACTGGCCAAGCTCTCGCAGGATTTCAATTTTGACGTCACGACCGACTTCGGCCAGATCGAACAGGTCATTCAAGACAAGATTTCGCTCAATCGGGCCAAGGTGCGGGTCGCCTCCGACCTGTCGAGCGAAGGGGTGTCCGATATCAAAGCCGAGCAGGCGATGGAAAAAGCCATGGGGGAGCAGGCGCTCCGCGACTTCGAAATCCAGATGGGGCTGGTAACTCCCGAATCGGCCCAGGTGGCGGAGTCTCCCAAGGAACTGGGACCGGCGCAAGCCACCCGCGAGGTGACGAAACAATCGTAGCTGGACACGCTCCCCTCCATTCCGCAGCCATCGCTTTCCATCGTGGCAGTGAATGCAGGGATTCCGAGAAGAGACCGAAATTCAATCAGGCCCTTTGAAGCGGGAGCGCCGAACCCCGCACGCTGTTCCTGCCGCCACAAGCCACCACACCCGATGTCCACCCCCGTCTCCAAACCACTCCCCGATGCGAACCTCCGCCAGGCGGGAATGGTTCCTTCGGCCAATTTGGAGGCCCCGCGCGCTCTCCCCGAGTGGTTTCCTCCCTGGGCCAGATCGCTCGCGGAATACTATTTCTCCGGGACGACCTGCCTGTTCATCATCCACGGCAACGTTCACGACCTGATCGCCTGCCCCGGTCCCGACGGCGGGGAAGCGTACTGCAACCTCTCCGAGTTCCTCGCCGGGCAACTGTTTGGTTCCTGGGATGTCGTTGCGCAGTACGATCTGGCCCGTGGCCTGCGCGCCGCGGCGGGGGGAGATCCGCAGCGGTTGACCGGAATGGTCCAGCACCTTTCCACGCGGCTGGGAGATCCGGCCGCCTGGCCCCGCGATCCCGACGCCGTGCTCCTGGCGCTCGATCGACTCGTCGAACGGACACTGTTGGAGGATGACTCGACCCGCCGCAAGAGCCTGGGGATCGTCATCGACTACGTGCAGTACCTGGTTCCCGCCGGCGACCTGGGGGCGTTGTCGCGTGGCCAGGGGACAAACCTCGTCCGGTTCCTGAGCTGGGCGCAGAATCCGTACGTCAAGCGGGTGAACATCGCCTTCTGCCTGATCGCCGATCGGCTGGCGGAAGTCAACGACCGCCTCGTCCAGAGCTCGCACGTGGCGACGATTGAAATCCCGCTCCCCAGCCGCGCGGAACGTGAACGGTATTGCCGCTGGTCGGCCCGCAGCGACGATTATGCGCAGCGCACCGAGTTCACTCCGGAACAACTGGCCGAACTCTCCAATGGGCTCTCCCTCACCAGTCTGCACGTCCTGCTCGCGCAGGGAAAAAACCAGGCGACCCGCGTCGATGCGGCGCGGTTCAAGCAGCTCAAGAAGACAATGATCGAGCGGCAATGCCACGGACTGGTCGAATTCGTCGAGCCGCGGCACACGCTCGATCTGGTCGTCGGTCAGGCCGCTGCCAAGGAGCGGCTCAAGCAGGATGCCGAGCTGATTCAGAAAGGCCAGCTCGACGCGGCGCCAATGGGCTATCTGCTGTGCGGACCGGTGGGGACCGGCAAGACGTTTCTGGCCGAATGCTATGCCGGTTCGATTGGCATCCCCTGCGTCAAGCTCCGCAATTTTCGTTCGAAGTACGTGGGAGAGACCGAGGGGAACCTGGAACGGGTGCTCAATGTCCTGCGGTCGCTGGGGCCGGTCGTGGTCCTCATCGACGAGGCGGACGCCCTGCTCGGAACGCGCGAGGCGGACGGCGACTCCGGAACGTCCAGCCGCGTTTTTGGGATGATCGCCGGCCAAATGGGAGACACCCAATACCGCGGCCAGATCATCTGGATGCTGATGACCAGCCGCCCGGAGCTGCTCCCGGTCGATCTGAAACGGCAGGGGCGGGCTGAGGTCCACATTCCTCTCTTCTATCCCCAGGATGCCGCGGAAGTCCGCGAAATGGTCCGTGTGCTGGCGAAAAAGAACAAGATCAAGGTGGCGGAGGAGGATCTTCCGACCATCGAGCCGGATCGGTTTCTCAGCGGGTCGGACATCGAAAGCGTGGTCCTGTCGGCCAAGCGGCAGATGCTCGCCGCCGGTCGCCAGGAGTTGACCGGCGCGGACATTGCCGCGGCGTTTCGCGAGTTCATCCCGTCGGCGCAGGGGTTGGAGAAAGAGTCGCAGGAGCTGGCGGCGGTCCTGGAATGCACGCAGTTGAGTTTCCTGCCGCAGCGCTGGCGCGACAAGGTGCTCGAACCCAACGGCCGCACCCAGTTGCAGGAGCGCCTGGCGGCGCTCAAGTCGTTGTTGAAGGATTGATTCGAAATCGTCCCCTTTTCCACAGAGAATCACGGAGCGTTCCCATGAGTACGAATCCTTCATCTGGCCAGCGCACCAGTTGGTTTGACGAGAAATCGCAGACCCCCCAGATTGAGCAGCATGCCCGCAAACTGACGACGTTTCTCGAAGTGCTGGCCGACGGCCGCGTCGACGACGCCGAACTCAAGGCCCAGGAAGCGCGGGTGACCGCTCTGATGAAAGAGGTCGAACCGCAACTCGACGACTCGTTGCACGCCAAAGTCACCGCGCTGTTGTGCGAGTTGACCGCTTACGACCTGATGCAGATGCTGGCGCAGATGCAGCAGGCCAGGCCGAAAACGGTCTTCCGCGGTTGAATCCTGGATGGCCTCAGCCCGGGAGTGTGGCATGGTAATGAACTCGAGACCGATTTCCGAAGCGCTGCGCTGGCTAATGCCGGGAATCATTGGACTTGCGACCGCACTGGGATGCGGCAACAGCGCACCGGCGCCGCGTCCCAATCCGCCGACCGCGACGACAATCCCCTCGCCGCCGACCGGTCAGCAAGTGCCACCGATCGAATTGCCGCAGCCGGCACAGCGACTGGGAACGGCGGTGGTCGTGCTGGTCGACACGTCTCCCAGCATGGCACAGGCGGTGAACGATCATGCCGGCCGACTGCGCCCCAAAAGCGAGCTGGCCCGCGAAGCGCTGCAGCGGATCATGGAGGTGACCGACGTGTGGCATCAACAGCATGCCGACGCGCCGTTGTATCTGGGGCTCATCAGCTTCGCCGGGGCCTGCGCGACCACGCTGCCCGTCGGCCCCTTCGATGCCGCCCAGGCCCGTGCCGCATTGGCAAACATTCGGCCGCCCCGCGATGGCACGGCCATTGGCATCGCCCTGGAAGAGGGCTTCCAAGCCCTCTACAGCACCGGCTGCATTCGCAAGCACCTGGTGTGCATCACCGACGGCGAGAACACTGTTGGGGCGACGCCGGATCTCGTTGCCCGGCAGCTTTATTCGCAAACCAAAGGCGACGTCGAGATCCACTTCGTGGCGTTCGACACCGCAGCCAGCCAGTTCGCATTTTTGAAGGACGTGAACGGCTCGGTCGTGCAGGCAGCCGACGGAGCGGAATTGCAGGCGCGGCTCATTGAGTTGTATGAGCAGCGCATCCTGGTCGAAGCCATGCCGACCGAAAGAGAATGAGCATGGCGTCCATCGCACGTATGCTGCCCTGGAATCTTTTAATACCGATCACCTGGAGACGAAAGCCATGAACGGACAACCCAAACCTGCGTTTTATATGGCTGTGGGGGGAGTGGTTTTGGCCCTGATCGCCTTTGCCGTCTACCGCAGCGACATCTTCGCCCCGGCCCCCAAGCCCCCCGCTGGGGATGGCGGAAAGATCGATCCGGCGCAATTGGGAGGGGGAGCGCCCTCCATTGAGTCCAATGCCGAGCATCCCGACGCCCAGCCGCAGCTCATGGCCAAGGAATACACGTTCCGCCCCCGCCAGGAGCGGCTTCCGGATCCAGCCGGCGTGGGGGCCTACGCTCCCCTGGATAAGAACGACAATACCGTCCGCTTTGCGCTCAACGTGTGGGCCGGATGGGGACCGATCATTCTGGCCAATAACGGTTTCCAGCCGGGACACGTTTGGAAGACGCCGGACGGAAAACAAGAGTTCAAGGTGGAACTGGTCGTCATCGATGACCCGGTGCAAATGCGCGATGCCTATTCCACGGGGAACGTCCACATTGGTTGGGGGACGCTCGATATGCTCCCGCTGTTCATGGAGGGCTTTGTGGACAAGTCGGGCAAGCCCAGGGACGCCCGCGTCATGCCCCGCGTCTTCCAGCAGATCGACTGGTCCAACGGCGGGGACGGAATCGTCGTCCGGGAAAACATCAAGACGGTCGCCGACCTGCGGGGGAAGAAACTGGTTCTCGCGCAGAATTCCCCTTCGCACTACTTTGCCCTGAACATGCTTGTGTCCGGCGGAGTGCAGCCCTCCGAAGTGGAATTTCAGTTTACCGCCGACGCGTTCCAGGCGGCCGCCGCCTTCAACGCTCAGAAGGACATCGCCGGCGCCGTCTCGTGGGCGCCCGACATTTACAATCTGGAAAAGGTCAAGGGGAACCGGATGCTGGTGACGACCCTGCAGGCGAACAAGCTGATCAGCGACATCTGGTTCACGCGGGCCGACTTTGCCCGCGACGAGCCGGGGATCGTCGAAGCGCTGGTCCGCGGCATCTTCGACGCCATGACCGACCTCAAGCAGGAAGCCAAGAAGAAGGAATTGGCCGAGCTGATGGCCAAGGGATACAACATCCCCGCCACCGACGCGCTGGCCATGCAGGGGGACGCCCACAACACCAACTGGGCCGAAAACGCCCAGTTCTTTCTGAATCAGCAGAATCCGACGAACTTCGAACGGGTCTGGAACCAGTCGTACTACCTCTACAAGCGGATTCGCTCGATCACCAACGCGGCAGTGCCGTTTGATCAGGTGATGGATCCGTCAGTGATTCAGAAACTGGGGCAGGAGGAAAAGTATTCGTCGCAGCAGGATGAGTACAAGATTCAGTTCAATCCCCGCACGGTGGGAGAGATCCGCGACGCCGAAACGGAGATCCTCACGAACACGGTGGTGGTCAAATTCTTTCCCAACAGCGCCGATCTGCGCAAGACGATCGTCCGCAAAGTCGACGGCAAGGACGTGGAAGAACTGTACGATCCCTCGGTCGACCTGATGCTGGAAGAAGTCGCCAAGCTGGCCGGCCAGTTCGGCGCGGCACAGATCATCATCGAAGGGCACACCGACGCCTCGATGAAGGGACAGGTTCCCGCTTCACTCGTCAAAGAGCTCTCGCTCCACCGCGCCAGCGCCATCAAAGAGGCGCTGCTCCAGAAATTCAAGGACCTCGATCCCAACCGCTTCGCCGTGGAAGGGATGGGCTGGGAACACCCCGCCGACCCGGCCGACCCGGACAACCACTACAAAAACCGCCGCGTCGAGATCAAGGTTTTCTCGGCGGAGAAACAGTGACGCCGACAATCGAAACCATTAGCGTGGTCTTACCGGCGAGTGCGAGTCGCCTCCCGACGAATTCATTCGGGCTTTTGTCGTATGAACAAACCCATCTTAAGGAAAAGAGCAGCTTCGTTAGCCGCAAGGTCCAATTACGCCAGCCTGCTCGGCGGCGTGAGTGAACTGCTCGAAGCCTCCCGTCGTGTCTGCGCTCGGACCGTGAATTCTTTCATGACGGCGACCTATTGGGAAGTCGGCCGCCGCATTGTGGAATTTGAGCAACACGGCAAGGAACGAGCGGAATATGGCAAAGCATTGTTGAAGCGTCTCGCCGATGACCTTACTGCGGCCTACGGACGCGGTTTTTCTGTCGATAACCTCGAAAACATGCGTCTGTTTTACGGTGTCTGTGACACGATGGCAATTTCCGAGACGCTGTCTCGGAAATTGGATTCACCCGTGCAGGCCGCATCCAGCACGGAGATGACTTATGAGACGGCACCTGGAAAATTGTGGAGGCGGCCGGCCCGGTTTCCCAAGTTGCCATTCGACCTTTCAGATGTGGCGCGAGCCTTCCCGCTTCCCTGGTCACATTACGTCCTGATGGTTCGGCGCAGCCGGTCCCCAGAAGCATTCGCATTCTATCATGCCGAAGCCCTTCGTGGCGGATGGTCGGTGCGCCAACTTCAGCGGCAGCTAAACAGTCAGTTCTACGAACGGACCGCACTCTCGCGAGACAAGGCCGCTATGCTTATCAGCGGGATGAAGCCTCACCCGGGAGATGCCGTCACGGCCGACCAGGAGATCCGCCATCCACTCGTCCTCGAGTTTCTCGGCCTGCGCGACGAATACTCTGAAACCAACCTGGAAGATGCCCTCATTCGGCATCTGGAGACATTTCTCCTCGAATTGGGAAACGATTTCGCCTTTGTCGGTCGCCAGCGACGACTGCGGATCGACAGCGAATGGTATCGCGTCGATCTGTTGTTCTTCCACCGCCGACTGCGGTGTTTGGTAATTTTCGATCTAAAACTGGGACGTTTCACGCACGCCGATGCCGGACAAATGCATCTTTATCTGAACTATGCTCGCGAACACTGGGTACAAACTGGAGAAAACCCGCCCGTGGGTGTGATTCTCTGCAGCGGAAAGAGCGAAGCGCTTGTGCGCTACGCTACCGATACCATTCCGACGAAGATGTTGGTTCGCGAATACTTAATCGCGCTGCCCGATGAGAAACTGCTCGCCGCCGAGTTGGAGAAGACACGCCGGGAACTGGAAGCCCGGAAATGAGCGACCCTTGAGTAACGACTATGGCCAGTTTTGCCGCACCGATTGGACGGAATTCGTTGCCAGGAATCAAGGTTTCCGGCAGCCACGGGAATGGAACCGCGCCGCCGGCAGCGGGTGACGAGTTTGGGGAGCCTGTACTGCTCTTGTTTCAGCGACATTCAAACGACGATTTGCTACAACTTCTCTCGTCGGAGCGGAAGGAACTGTATCAACAGCTATTCCGCCTGAGGACGGGCATTGGGCCATCGCCAATTGACGTGCCGGCGGTGATCGGGGAGCTGCGAGAGAATGGTTGAACGCCCGGTCATCGACGCCAGCGTTGTGGCAAAATGGTTTTTGTCGGATGAGCCCGACAAAAGTGTGGCAGGCCAACTGCTCTTGCTGCTGCTCGCCAACAAAGTCGATTTCCCTTCGCAACGTTCGACTCACGTCGTTGGAAGTGCCATAGAACATGCGGCGGGCGGCATGCATGGCATTCCTCCATCAGGTGAGTCATGGAACAATCATTCGTGGCGGAATTTACCGTCGGTCGTCTGTTGGCGGTGCCGGGTTGCTTGCTAACATGGGGACGGCCTGGTGGCCCCCACCGTTCCGTTTTCAATCGACTTGTGACCAAGAAAATGACATTTCCGCAAGCGTCTGATGCCTCCCGCGGAATGAATCCAGCGATGACCGCGACCGCGCCGGCGGTCCGCGGGCGCCGGGGAGGGCTGTTTCAGATTCGCCACGAGGCGCCGCTGTGGCAGATCCTTTTGTTCAGCCTCGTTTGCCTCGTCGTCTGCGGGGGGTTGTGGTGGTTCTTAACCCGAGGGCCGGGAGAGGAGCGGATTGTCAGTTATGCCGTCCTCCCCAGCCCGGAGGAGACTTTTCGCAGTTTTCCGGAGTTGTGGTTCGACCGGGCTCTGACGCGGAATCTGGCCGTGACGCTGCGGCGGCTCGTTGTTGGGTTTGGTCTGGCCGCGGGAGTCGGGATTCCCCTCGGGGTCTTGTGCGGCTGTTTCACCCGGATCAATGCCTTCTTTCTCCCCCTCTCCCTGTTTGGCCGCAACATCCCGCTGGCGGCGCTGGTGGGACTCACCTATTCTCTGTTCGGGATCGGCGAAGAACAGAAGATCATGTTCATTTTCATCGCCTGCGTGGCGTTCATCCTGTCGGACACCACCGGGGCGATTCGAGAAGTCGGCAGCCAATACATCGACACCGCCTACACATTGGGGGCGGGTCGCTGGCAAGTGATCTTCAAAGTCTTGATCCCCCTGGCGATGCCCAGCGTTTTCAATTCGTTGAGGCTGTTGTTCGGCCTGGCGTTTGGATACATCATGCTGGCGGAAACAATCAAGCTGGGGACCGAATCGGGGGGCTTGGGGGACATCATCAACACCTCCATGCGCCGCGGTCCCCGCGAACATGTGATTTTGGTGCTGTTGATCATCCCGGTCGTGGCCCTGTGCATCGACCGGGTGTTGTACTGGATTCAGCGAGAACTGTTCCCGCACCGCTTCGGTGGGGTCGGACTCCTCGATCAACTCCTCAGCCTCGTGCTCCATGGCTGGGAGGATGTGACGGTAGGGGAGTCTCGCCGGAAGGGGAAGAGTCCTGAGATTTGAGAGTTGAGAGTTGAGAGTTGAAAACTGAAAACTGAGCGCCGCGACTGTAGCCCATTGGCCCCCACCCCCCACCCCCCGTCCCCCACGCATGTCCGCACCTCCCTCTCCGCCGACGGACCGCTCCTTGCCGCAAGAGGTCGGCATGGGGCAGGTGCTCGGGCATGTCCGGTCTCCCGAGGAACTGGCGCGGCCGGCGGTCGTGGAATTCAAGCAGGTCACCAAGACTTACCTTCCGGGGCGCGCCAACGAATTCACGGCGATCCGCGATGTTTCGTTCGTCGTTGAGGATCTTCCGGGTAAAGGGGAGTTCGTCTGCATTCTCGGGCCCAGCGGTTGCGGCAAGAGCACGATCTTGCGGCTGATTGCCGGTTTGGAGCCGCAGCATCCTCCCACGTCGGGAGAATTGCTGGTGCTGGGGCAGCCGGTCCACGGGCCTGGTCCCGACCGCGGGATGGTCTTTCAGGACTACACCAGTTTCGATCATCGGACGGTCCTGGGCAACGTGACGTTTGGCCTGGAGTGCCAGGGGATGCCGCGGCACGAGCGCTGCGAGTTGGGGCGACATTGGATCGAGCGGGTGGGGCTGAACGTCGATAAGGATCAGTCGAAATACCCGCATCAACTCTCGGGGGGGATGCGGCAACGTGTGGCGATCGCCCGCACGTTGATCCTCAAGCCGCGGATCATCCTCATGGATGAACCGTTTGGCGCCCTGGACCCCATGACCCGGATGAACATGCAGGATTTGCTCTTGGCGCTGTGGCGCGAGGTGGAGGCGACGGTGTTCTTCATCACGCATTCCATCGAGGAAGCGGTGTTTCTTGGCGATCGAATCTATATCATGAGCAATTCGCCAGGGACGATCCTGAAAGAGATGGCGGTGCAGATGTCCGATCGCCCCTCGAAAGAGATGCAGAAAGAGCCCCGTTTCCAGGAAACGGTCTATTACATCCGCGACGTGATCAGCCAGTTGGAGGAGAGCCGCAGGGCAGGGACATGAGTCTCACCAAGTACCTCAAGACCGCGTTCCTCCACCGCTGGAATCTGCTCGTGTTCCTGGGGAGCATGGGTTTCGCGATGCTCAGCGGGCATGCCGACGTCGCGGCGCCGATCGTCCTGGCTGGCGAACTGGCCTATCTGGGTTTCTTCGGCACGCATCCCAAGTTTCAAAAATACGTCGACGCCCAGGAGGCCAAGGCGCAAAGGTCGGATGGCCGCGACGCCGCCTCTCAGGCGGCCAAGCGGATGCTGTTTGAACTTCCCAAAGCGCTCGAGGAGCGGTTTCAATCCCTGAGGCGGCGCTGCGCCGAACTGCGCCAGCTCGCGCAGCAAATGCGCGATCCGGACCAGACGGGAGAACCGCCGCCGCTCGACGATCTGCAACTGGCCGGCCTCGATCGACTGCTCTGGATGTACCTGCGGTTGCTGTTCACGCACTATTCTCTGTCCCAATTTCTCAAGAAAACCAGCGTGCAACAGATCGAGTCCGACATCGCACAGTTGGAAGAGCGCATGCAGACACTGTCCGAAGCGGCGACCGATCCGAGGCAGCAGCGGCTGCACAAGGTGTTGCAGGAGAACTTGCAAACGTCTCAAACGCGGCTGGCCAACTACCGCAAGGCCGAAGAAAACAGCGAGCTGATGAGCCTGGAGATTGATCGCCTCGAGAACACAATCCACTCCTTGAGCGAACTGGCAGTGAATCGGCAGGAGCCCGATTTCATCTCCGGCCAGATCAACCAGGTCGCCAACAGCATGGTCCAGACGGAACGGACGATGGGAGAGCTGTCGTTCGTCACCGGATTGAAACTGGGAGACGAAGACATCCCCTCGATGCTCCGCGCCGAGCAAAAAGTGTCCCAGCCCGGCTGACCCGCGGATTGCCGCTCCCCGACGCATTCGCCACCGCTGAACTTGTCTCGTTGTCTGTCCTGGGGGGGCATTGGTGGCGCGTAGGCTGGCGGACCGGCGTCGAGCTGTTGTCCTTGCGGCGTGAAGGCTGCCCGGATTTTGAGCGAAGCGTGACCGTTATTTGCACATTGCTGTGGGACAGGATTGACAGATCGACGAAAAAACGGGTTCGGGGTTGCGGATTTCGCCACCTGAACTGGTTTCGGCCCGGAATTTGCCGTCATTTACTGAATCAGTCAATTCACGCATTTTCGATGGTATCCCAGGGGAGAAATTCAGCGCTCTGATCCATGAATCGCGTCGGCATCCTTACCGCGGGGGGCGATACGCCCGCCTTGAACGCCACCATTCAAGGCGCCGTGTTGCGGGCCTGTGAGCGGCGCGTGGAAGTCATTGGGTTCATTAAGGGCTTCAGCAGTCTGTTCAACCCGCGCGTCCCGCACGTGCGGCTCAATCCGCTGTTCACCCCAATTCCCGAACTGGATATGACCCGCGGTGGCACCATCATTGGAGCCTCGCGGGATTACGTCGATGCCAACGACACGGCGATGATCGATGTGGTTGTGGACCGCTTGAAACGGCTGCGGATCGACGGCCTGATTTGCATTGGCGGGGACGGAACGCTGAATGGCATGCAGGCCCTGTCGGATCATCTGCCGACGGTCCTTGCGCCCAAGACCATCGACAACGACCTGGGCCTGAACTATCGCCACGAGCCCGACGAATGGAGCCGCGAGCCTTGCGATGCCGCACCAGGCTATCGTTATGTACGCGCCCCGACGCGGACGAACTTCGATCTGGATCACATGGTCAACTACGTCACGCCGGGTTTTGCGACGTCGGTGTTCGTCTCGGCGTGGGGCGTGCAGCGGATGCGCAGCACGGCGGAAAGCCATCGTCGGATTGCGATCATCGAAGTCATGGGACGGCACTCCGGTTATCTGGCGCTGGGGGCCGCCTACGGCGAGCCTGACATCGTGCTGATTCCCGAGGCGCCGTTGAATGTCGATCGGCTCGTGGAACGCGTCATCGAGATCTACGATCTGCAGAAGAACGTGGTGATTGTGTGTGGCGAGGGAATCGTCGATCAGCGTGGTCGAGAGCTCGGTTCGGAGATCGCCTCCACCGATCCGGCCGGCAACAAAGTTCTCTCGGGGGCCGCCGATGCCTTGCGGCACACGCTGATCGATCGGTTGGGCGACAGTTACTTCACGAGCAAACGTCGCAACGAATCGGCGCGTGCGGCGATCTTTACCAGAAAAGTCGGCCATACGCAGCGCGGTGGCCGACCGATCCATTTTGACCGTTTCTACGGGGCGCAACTGGGAGGGCAGGCGCTGGACATGCTGGTTGAAGGACACGTCAACGGCGTGGCGATCCTCCAACGCAGCAAAGCGCGGGGCTTCTACATCGATGGCCTGAATGCCAACGATTTCCGGGATCGCTACGGCTTGATTCACGCCCGAAAGATGTATCCTTCGTTCTATGACTCCGAAGCATTGCGTCCCTCCCGCATGGGGGTCGATTACCTGGTCCCGATCTTTTCCAATGCGCTGGGGGTGGACGATATGGAGGCCGTTCGGCATTCGTTGTTTCACACCAGCAATTTGACGCAGCCGTTTCATTCTGTGAACATCGACGTGAATAAGCGGATTTGTTTTCTGGAATGACCGCGGCGCGGGAGGGCAGACTCAATGATCGAAGTTGACGACGGCGCAACGGAGGCGAACGACGTGGCCACTCCAGAACGCTCGGGCGGCGCGTCCGCCGAGCACCGCGGCCGACGCGAGTTGAGCGCCGATATTCGCTATCTCGGGGGGCTCCTGGGAAGCACCATCCGTCGCCTGGCGGGGGAGGAGGCCTTCCAGTTGGTGGAAGAGATCCGCGCTGCGGCCAAAGCGCTGCGCGACGAGCCCTCGATCGACGATGCGCGGCGGCTGCAGGAACGATTGAATGACCTCGATTTGAAAGCGCTGCGGACGGTGATTCGGGCCTTCAGCATTTATTTCGACCTGATCAATCTCGCCGAGCAGCGCGGACGTCTTCGCGCTTTGCGCTGGCAGGCCCACCACTCAACCCGGCCGGCGCCCGACAGTTTTGAGGCGGCCCTGCTGGCGCTGCGGGACGAAGGGTGCTCGGCCGATAAGCTCGTCGACGTCTTGAGTCAAACGCAGATCGTGCCGGTCTTCACGGCGCACCCCAGTGAGGCGCGACGGCGGACAATCCTGGAAAAGCTCGATTCCATCGCCACGCAGATGGATCGCATCGATTCTCATCAACTCCTGCCCCGCGATCGGGAGCGGGCCGAGTCGTGCATTCTCGAAGAGATGGAGACGTTCTGGCTGTCCAGCCTGGTGCGCGAGCAGCGGCCCCTGGTCCTGGATGAAGTCCGCCAGGGACTGGGGATGATCAAATCGCTGTTTGAAGTCGTACCACGACTCTATCGGGAGATGGAAGCGGCCTGGGAACGCGTTTATCCGGGGGCGCAGCTTCAGCCGCTGTCAAGTTTTTTGCGATTTGGCACCTGGATCGGCGGGGACCGGGACGGAAACCCGTTCGTGACGCATCGGGCGACGGTGGAGGCCGTGCATCTGCAGCAGCAAGTGATCTTGCGCCACTATCTCCAGCGGATGGACGCCCTGGGCCGGTTGCTGAGCGTCTCGCAGGATGTCTGTCGTTCGCAGGGCGTCGTGGAACCGGCGACTGCCGACTCGTCCGGGCCAGACCGCGAGCCGTTTCGCGATCGATGCCGGGCCATCGCGACCCGTTTACAGCAGACGCTCGATCATTTGCAATCGCGCGAGTCCCCCTGGACGGCGGACTTCTCGCCAGCGCCTGCCGGTGTCTATCTCCATCGTCACGAACTGGTCGCCGAGCTGGAATCGCTGGCCGATGAACTGCGCCGCGTGGGAGCGCATGCGGCGGTCAATGGCACGCTGCACGAGGTGATGCGTTTGGCGGATGTCTTCGGATTGCATCTGCTGACGCTGGATTGCCGTCAGAATAGCGCCCGGCACGGTCAGGCCCTGGCCGAGATTTTCGTTCGGGCCGGGGTCTGTGCCGACTATCTGAAACTCACCCCCAACGAGCGATATGCCTGTCTCACCAAAGAGTTATCGCACACTCGGCCGTTGATCGCGGCCCACCTCGATTTCTCGGACGAGACGCGCGAAATCGTGCAGACGTTTCGCAGTATCGCGGCCTTGCTGGAACGACAGTCTAACGAGGCGATCGAGAACTACGTCATCAGCAACGCCACCGAACCGGCGCATGTGCTGGAAGTCCTGCTGTTGGCCCGGGAAGCGGGGCTGTTCCGCCCGGAGGCAGGGATCAGTCGCTTGAACATCGTCCCCTTGTTTGAGGCGCTGGGGCCGCTGCAGACGGCCGAAACCATCATTCAGCGATTGCTGAGCTTTCCCGTGTATCGCAACCACGTCACGCTACGCGACAATGTGCAGGAGGTGATGATCGGGTATTCCGACAGCAATAAGGAAACCGGCTTCCTGCAGTCGTCGTGGGCCTTGTATCGGGCTCAATGCGCCCTGGGAGACGTCGCTCGGCGGACAGGGGTCAGAATGCGGATTTTTCACGGTCGCGGCGGGGCCATCGGTCGCGGTGGCGGACCCGCCAATCGGGCGATTCTTGCGCAACCGGCGGGGACCGTGAATGGCCGTCTCCGCTTTACCGAACAGGGAGAGATGATCGCTGATCGCTATGGCTGCGCCGGCATCGCCGAACGACATCTCGAACAGATCGTGAATGCCGTGCTCCGCAACAGCATCGCCCGACCCGGACAGTCGCCGCCCCCCGAGTGGGAACGGCTGATTCAACGGCTGGCGGAAACGGCCTGCCGTCATTATCGACGGCTGGTGTACGAGACGCCCGAATTTCTGCTCTATTTTGAGCAGGCGACGCCGATCGCTGAAGTGGGCCAACTGAAGATCGCCTCGCGGCCTCCCCGGCGCGACGCCGGGGGCAAAGCGTCGGTCGCAGGGATCGATCAACTGCGGGCGATCCCCTGGGTCTTCAGTTGGATGCAAAGCCGTCACACGCTCCCTGGCTGGTTTGGCCTGGGGAGTGCCGTGCTGGAACATCTGGCAGCGTATCCCGAAGACCGCGACGTCTTGACCGTCATGTACGCACAATGGCCATTCTGGCAAACGCTGATCGACAATGCGCAGATGATTCTTGCCAAGGCCGACATGACCATCGCCCGGTTGTACGCCGATCTGGTGGAAGACGCATCCGTCGGCGACAGAATCTTCGGGGAAATCTCCGCGGAATACGATCGGACCGTCGAGGCCATCGGCCTGATCACCGGGCAGGGGGCATTGCTCGACAACATGCCCATTTTGAAACGGTCGATCGCCCGTCGCAATCCGTACATCGATCCCCTGAGTTTCATCCAACTCGTCTTGCTGAAGCGATTGCGGACCGAGCCCGAACCGCCGCAAGAATTGCTGACCGCCGTACTCGAAAGCATCAACGGCATTGCCTCGGGACTGAAGAACACGGGCTGAGATTGTTCGGGTTGCGGTACGAACACGACAAGCGCCGCAGCGCGCAAACGCGCCGGAAAGTCCATGTCGCGGATGCGCGCGAGCAGCTCCTGGAAGTAGTTGCCGCCTCCGGCTCGCTTGAGCCGGGCATCGTCCATGGCGAATCCCTTCCCTCCGTCTGGTAGTGGATAAACCCGCCAGCGTCATCGGGAGCCGGGGTAGAAAGGTTCTCCGTCATGATGATTCCGGGAGGGAGTCGGAAGGACGAAGCGAGAACTCGGAAGTTGTCACGATCTGGCAATCCGGACGAGTGTGTTCAGGATGGCAACGAGGTCATTGGATTCCTGGATGCGATCATTTCATTTTGACTCCGCGACAAGATCGGCGGCAACCAGAAGTCTGAGCCAATAAAGTGTTTCACGTAATCCCTACAGGGCAAGATTCTGCTTGGAAATGAAGTCGGGGCGACTTTGTGCTGCCACTGTTTTCTCAGAACTACCAGGTGGTTGTATGGTGGGCAGGGGGTATCGGAATTGCAAGACCCGAGTCCCTAGCCCCTCACACCTCCACCGTCTCCAACCAGTTCGGCCCGGCGGAGACGTCGACCACGATCGGCACGGAGAGTGGGAGGGCGTGTTCCATTTCCTCGCGGAGCAGGCGGGCCAGATCGGGGACGCGGTCGGCGGGGCAGTCCAGGACCAGTTCATCATGGATTTGGAGGAGCAGCCGCGCGGGGTGGCGCTCTTGTTCCAGGCGGCGATAGACGTGGATCATCGCCTGTTTGATGAGGTCGGCGGCGGAGCCCTGGATGACGGTGTTGATGGCGGTGCGCTCGGGGAGGTTCCGCTGGCGGTTGGCGAGTGGCACGGGGCGAATCCCTTCGATGGCCCGTCGCCGACCCAGGATGGTCGTGGCGTAACCGGTTTGCGCACAGGTCTTCAACAATTGCTCCAGGTAGCGATCAACGCCGTGATACTTTGCGAAGTAGCGTTCGATGAACTGCGCCGCCTGATCCTGCGGGATGCCGAGCATCGCCGCCAGGCCGAAGGGGCTTTGGCCGTAGATCACGCCAAAATTGACCCCCTTGGCCACTCGCCGCATCTCGCGATCGACCGCTTCAGCCGCGATGCCGTACACTTCGGCGGCGACGGTAGTATGGATATCCCCCCCCTGACGAAAGGCCTCCTGCAGGACGGCATCGCCGCTGAAATGGGCCAGGATGCGGAGCTCGATCTGCGAATAGTCGGCGCAGACCAGGAGTCCGTCGGGAGAGTTTGGTTGAAAGGCCTGGCGGATGCGCCGGCCTTCGTCCGTCCGAACCGGGATGTTCTGCAAGTTCGGTTCGCTGGAACTGAGTCGGCCAGTGGCGGCAACCACCTGGTTGAAAGACGTGTGCAATCGTCCCGTCTGCGGGTTGATCAATTCCGGGAGGGCATCCAGGTAGGTGTTCTTGAGCTTGCTCAGCGTCCGATGCGCGACCAGTTTGGAGGGGAGAGCGTGCAACGGTGCGAGCTGTTCGAGCACCTCCTGGTCGGTGCTGGCCCCGGTCTTGGTTTTCCGGATGACCGGCAATTTCAACTCGTGAAACAGGATCTGCTGCAGTTGTTTGGGAGAATCGATGTTGAATTCCCGCCCTGCCAGCGCGAAGATCTCCTGGCGGATTTCCGCAAGCTGCCGCGCCAGTTCATCGCTTTGCTTCCGGAGCAAATCTGCATCGACGCGAATCCCGTTGTGCTGCATTTCCACCAGCACGTCGATCAGGGGTCGCTCCAGATTCCAGTACAAGTCCCACAGTCCCGCCTGGCGGAGTTTGTCTTCCATCAGCACAGAGAGTTCCCACGCCACCTCGGCATCTTCGACGGCGTATTCCGCCACCAACGGGACATCGACCTCCTGCATGCTCCGCTGAAACAGGCCTTTGCCGATCAGTTGCGAGATGGGAATCATCTCGTGGCCGAAATGCCGACGCGCCAATTCGTCCAGACTGTGACTGCGGGCGCCGGCGTCGAGCAGATAGCTCCCGACCATCGGGTCGATCCCAATCCCCTTCAGCCGAATCCCCGCGCGGCGGAGGACCAGCATGTCGTACTTGATGTTTTGATTGCAGACTTCCACGTCCGGGCGTTCAAGAATCGGACGGAGCGCCTCGACCACCGCCTGGGGATTAAGTTGCGTCTGCCCCTGCGGAGCCCGGACGGCGATGTAGTGTCCCACGTGCGGCTGCCAACTGATGGCCCAGCCGACGATGTCGGCCCGCACGGGGTCGAGCCCGGTCGTCTCGAGGTCCAGACAAAAGCGTTTGCGGCCAACCAGTTGCTGCACCAGTTGGGCCAGCCCCTCGGGGGTGTCGACGATTGTGAATTCCAGCGCCCGTTTGGGCGCCGCCGGGAGGGGAGGGGGGGGAGGAAAGGTCTCGACCGCGGGCGCGTCATGGGTTGTCGGTCCCTCCGGTTCGTCGAACTGCAACGTCGGTTGGCGCGCGTCTTTCTTTCGGGTCGCTCGTTTTTTCCCGGCGGCGCGGACCGGAGGAATCGCCTCGGAAATCGGCTGGCCGGTCGGCTCCGGAGTGGGGGCCGGCGCATCCCCACCCTGAGCCAGAGCCCGCACCTCCTCTCCAAATCGGCCAAACCCGTATTCCCGGAACAGCTCCTGCAATCGCTGCACGTCCCATGGCCCGATGCGGGCGGCATCCCAATCGATCTGGATCGGCAGGTCGCGGCGGAGGGTCACGAGCCGACGACTGATCCGCGCCTGCTCGGCAAACACCTTCAGGTTCTCCCGGAGCTTGGCTCCCGGCGCCTCGTCGGCGCGGGCCAGGATGTCCTCCAGCGTGCCGAATTGCTGGATCAGCGCTGTCGCCTTTTTGGGACCGATCAGCGGCACACCGGGGACGTTGTCCACGGCGTCTCCCACCAGTGACTGAAAGTCAATGACTTGATCGGGACGAACCCCCCAGTCGGCCAGCAATTCCGCCTCGGTCAGGAACTGGTCTTTGCGGACCTGGTAAATTCTGACCCTGGGACCGAGCAGTTGCCGCAGGTCTTTGTCATTGCTGACGATGCAGACGTCCATGTCCCGCCCCTGCGCCCCCTGGACGACGCTGGCAATGACGTCGTCCGCCTCCCACCCGGGAACCTGTAGGATGGGGATGCCAAAAGCGCGAATCGTCTGGTCGACCATGGCGAACTGCGGACGGAGCGCTTCGGGGGTTTCGGAGCGGTTGGCCTTATAGTCCGGAAAAAACTGCTCACGTTCACCGGGACCGGGAGGATCGGTGGCGCAGAGGATGTGGGTTGGTCGTTTCTGGCGGATTACATTGAGGATATCGCGCGTAAAACCAAAGACCGCGTTGGTCGGCAAACCCCGCGGGCCGGTCATTTCCGGAATCGCGTGGAAAACCTGAAACACCAGCGAGTAAACGTCGATCAGATACAAGAGTTCGGGCATAGGGGGAGATTATGCGGGTCTATCTCCCAAAATCACAGTCCCAGGGGGAACTCTTCTCCCGCGGGAAACGTCTCAATCGGGGCGATCAGGGTTGTTTTACGGGACTCGAAACGTGCGAGTTCCGGCAGTTCTCATTGACAAGGGGCTGACTCCCCATAAAATCGAGGGGTCAGCCGTCCGCCACTCTCCTGCCGCCAAACCTCCGGAGTCTCGTCCATGGCCTCGTCGTCCAAGCCTACTGGTGTGCATTACGCGCTGGTGTTTTTCGTCCTTGCCTGGATCGTGTGCCTGACGGGGTGGATCATCGTGGGGCGCGGGACGGCGGAACTCCGAACGCAAGCGACGAATGCCACCAAGAAGGCGACCGACACCGACGCCTCGCTCAAGAAGTCGCTGGATGAGATCGACCGGATCAAGAAAAAGCTGGGGTCGCTGCATCCCGAGGTGGGAGATGACGACACGAACGCCAACACCGTGGTCGGCGAGATGGCGAACCTGATCAAGTTGCATGGCCAGGGGGTGGCCTCTCCGACCTACAACGAGACCCTCGTCAAGATGGCCGAAGCGTTAGCCAACGCCCGCCGGGCGCAGGACGCCCTGCAGGTGCAGTTGACGAACGAGCTGGCCTTGTTTCAGCAAAAGACCAACGAGCTGAACGAACAGCTCAAGAACGAAAAGCAGGCGCGGGAATTGGCCGACAAGGGAAAGATCGATGCCGACTCCCTGCATGCCGAAGAACTCGCCAAAAAGGAACAGGACATCGCTGACCAGCGGCGGGCGCTCGACGAATTGAACCAGGAATACGCGGAGTACAAAGAGGCGGCCGAGAAATTGCAAAAGCAATTGACGCAGCGCGTGGCAAACCTGCTCTCCAAGAATCGCCAGCTTGGCGACGAATTGGAACAGGCGACGCGCATCAGCTTCGAAATCGAAGATGGCAAGATCGTCTCGATCGACGCGGTCGCTAAACGGGTGACGATCAACCTGGGAGAAATCGACGGGTTGCGCCCGCGGACTGGGTTCAGCGTGTATCGCAAGAAGAACGCCGGGGTCGGGCGCGGCGCGCGGCAAGGGTCGACTGGCCCGGAAGACATCAAGGCGGCGATCGAAGTCACCAAAATTCTCGGACCGCACCTGGCTGAGGCGCGGATTCTCGACGAAGACATTTACAACCCCATCGGCAAGGGTGATCCGATCTACTCGCCAATCTGGAGTCCAGGGCGCGGCGAATCGATTTCCATCGTGGGGACCATTGACCTGGACGGAGACGGACGAGGCGACCCGGACTTGTTGCACGAACAGGTCGCCGCCACCGGAGCCATCATCGACAACTATGTGGACGAGAAGGGGGAACTTTTCGTCAACGGCAAGTCCGCCGACAAGCCGGTTTTGACAGAAAAGACCAAGTTCCTGGTGAAGGGGCATATTCCCGATCTGGGTGAATCAGGCGACCCCGATGAGCAGGCGGCGATCCGGAGAATCCTTGACTTTCAGAAAGAAATGAATGAGCAGGCTCGCGAGCGGGGAATTCGGGTGATCAGCCTGAGCGATTTCCTGAGCTTCATGGGGTACAAGACGCAACGCCGCCTGTTTGTTCCGGGGGACGACTCGAGTTACACGCTGCAGAACGGGGCCCGAAAGGCAATGATCGAACACAAGGCGAACACCAACGCCTCGTCGGGAGATACCGCCGGAATCTACTCCAAAGACAAAACCCGCCGCAATACGAATTCCGACGGCAAGCCGGGGAAATTCCGCGTTGGAGCGGAGAAGTAGTACAGCACGACCCCGCCGGGTTCGCTGACGCGAATGCAGCGGACGACGTGTCGAGCAGTCGGCAGACTGCTTCGACTCAGCTCGCCCAAGTGGGGCGCCGTCTGGAAGCGATCGGATCGGGTAGCCAGTTCGCTGGTTCTCCGTCGAGCTTGTCATCGGCGAAACGCGGGAGCTTCGCCCTCCCGTCCCGGGACGCTCTTCCTTATGGGGCTTTCTTTTTCGCGGCTCGTTCGGCGGCGGCGGCGATGATTCCTTCCGGGTCATCCTGGAAGGCGTCGCGGCAGCCGCTGCAGCAGAACCAGTAGGTCTTGCCCTTGTAAACGGTACTGCTGGTTCCCTTCCCCCCGGTCACGATGCACTCCGGCCCTCCCGCCCCTTCTTCCGCCAGCCGGGTTCCTTCGCGCGTATAGCCCACCTCGGCGACCAGAGTGAACTGCTGCTGTGGTTTCTGTCGCGATTGGTACAAGAGGACGGTTCGTTTGTCGGAGAGCAGTTTGATCTCCAACTGATGTTGCGGAGCGTCCTGTTTGGCCTCAGAAAGCAGAACCAGACGATTCCGCTCCAATGCGCCGGCATACTGTCGGCGGGAACCGTCCGCCAGCGTACAGTCAAAGTGGTACATCTTTTTCTCGGGATCAAACGTCAGCAACCCCGACTCCACCTGTTTTCCATCTTTGACGCTGTACCGCAGTCCGACCTGTTCCTTCTTGATCTCCCAGATCCATTCCCCTTTTTCGAACCAGCCATCGACGGCGGAATTTCGCTTGGGGCGCCCCACGCCGCGCCACTGGCCGACCAGCGCGTTGAACTCCTCCAGCGCCTCGATCGACGCGGCGCGGGCTGCACTGGAAAGTGGGGGGCGAGTGGATTTCGGCGCAGTGTCAGGATCGTCGGCAGTGAACCCCAGGGTGCAGACCCACAGGAGCCATCCCGCGGACAATACCGAGAGCATCGACTTGTCAGGCCAAAGGCGCATGTCTGTTCCTCCCAGAGATGGTCGTCCCGGCCCGCTGATCGATCGAATTCGGAGGCCTCCCTGCCACATCCGCAGCAGCACCGCCGCGGTTGGACCGTGCCGACGTGCGAACGGCGCTCACGCCCCGCGCGTCAGTTTCTGAAAGCGCTCCAGAAGTTGACGCGTGATGGGACCGGGGCGACCGTCGCCAATCGGGCGACCGTCCAGGCTCACCACCGGAACCACCTCGGCCGCGGTGCCGGTCAGGAAGCACTCGTCGGCAATATACAGGTCGTGCCGCAGCAGCGTCGTTTCCTGTACCGGAATCTTGGCCTGGATCGCCAGACGGAGGACCGCGTTGCGGGTGATCCCTTCCAGGATCCCGGCGTCGACCGGGGGGGTCTTGAGCGTCCCTTTGGAGACGATGAAGATGTTGTCGCCGGTACACTCGGCGACTTCCCCTTTGTGATTGAGCATCAGGGCTTCGACGCAACCGGCGTCTGTCCCCTCAATCTTGGCCAGAATGTTGTTGAGGTAATTGAGCGACTTGATCCGGGCAGAGAGCGCCTGCGGGTGATTGCGGATCGTACTGGCGGTGATCAGCTTGAGTCCCTGTTCGTACATTTCGCGGGGATACAGCGTGATCGTATCGGCGATGATGATCACCTGAGGATGGCTCGTTTTGCGCGGATCAAGCCCCAGGTACCCGCCGCCGCGCGTGACCACCAGTCGCACGTATCCGTCTCCCAGCGCGTTCGCCTGAACGGTGCTGTCGACAGCCGCCATGAGATCCTCGGGACGCATGGGGATTTCGAGGCGAATGGCGCGGGCGCTTTCGTACAGGCGATCGATGTGCTCGCGGTGCAGGAACACCTTCCCGCCGTAGACTCGAATGCCCTCGAAGACTCCATCCCCATACAGCAACCCGTGGTCATAGACGCTGATGGTGGCCTGTTCTTTATCGATCAGCTTGCCGCTGATGTATACCTTGGTCATGCTCGTTCTCGCGTTCCCTCATGATGGGGGGGAACGGTTTGTTGGCGATCGCTCGCTCCGGGAAGGCCGGCCCACGCCTCAAGGCGTCCTTCGGCCAGACGCACGACGCGATGCGCGCACCGGGCGATCGCTTCATCGTGCGTAACCATGATGATAGTCAGGTCATTCTGGCCATTCAAGGAGGTGAGCAGGTCCATGATTTCGCGACCGGTGTCGGCATCCAGATTGCCGGTTGGCTCATCCGCCAGCAGAATCTCGGGATTGCCCATCAGCGCCCGCGCGATCGCCGCCCGCTGCATCTCCCCGCCCGACAGTTCTGAAGGTCGATGCGTCAGACGATGTCCCAGCCCGACGCGCCCTAGCAACTCGCGGGCCTGTTCCTGAAACGACTTGCGGTTTTTCCAGTAGGTCCAGGCGGAATGCCGGATCATCAGGGGCGAGAGGACGTTCTCCAGCACCGACAGCTCCGGGAGCAGGTGATAAAACTGGAAGATGAAGCCAAACACCCGGTTCCGCAGTTCGTCGCGCGCCTTGGCGGGGAGGTCGTCGATCCGGTGTTCGTACAGCGTCACCTCTCCCACGTCGGGAGCATCCAGCAACCCCAACAGGTGCATGAGCGTGCTCTTGCCCGAACCGGACTGTCCCACGATCGAGACGAATTCTCCCCGGCGGACTTCAATATCCACTCCGCGCAACACGGGAATGTGGTGCGCTCCCTTGCGATACGCCTTTTCCACGGCGACGGCGGCAATGTGCGTCTGCGGCATCCTGATGGTCTCGGACATGGGAAGCTTCCAGTAAGGAATCGGATAGCCAGCGGCAGGGGGGGAAGGAGTCTTGAGGCTTTGGGCTTGGGGGTTGCGACTTGGTGTTTGGTGTTTCGAATCTCAGGACGCAGGACGCAGATTTGAAATTTGAAATTTGAGATCCCTCGTCCCTAATCCCTAGCGCCTAGTCCCCCCTAGCCCCCTGTTTCTTCATTCATTTCTCAACGCGCGCACAGGATTCAATCCGGCGGCGCGGCGGGCGGGGAGGATGCTGGCCATCACGGCGATGGCCATGGCTCCGGCCGCCACCCACAGAACCATGCCGGGGTAGACCTTGGTGGGGATGCTCGGAAAATAGTAAATCGTTTCGTCAAACACCTTCCGTCCCGTGATCCAGGTCAAGGCGTCTTCGATTTCGTTGATATACCGCACGAAGAGCAGTCCGACCAGCACCCCCACGCCACTGCCGACCATTCCCAGCGACAGCCCATACGACAGAAAGATCGACAGCACCCCGCGCGAGCTGGCCCCCAGCGACTTCATGATCCCGATATCCCGCGTTTTCTCAACGACGATCATGAAGAAGATGGCCAGGATGCCGAAACCGGCCACGGCGATGATCATGAATAACAGCACGTTGAGGATCGCCGATTCGACTTCCACCGCTGCCAGCAGCGGGCCCTGCTTTTGTTCCCACGTGCGGACCGAGTACATTCCGGGAGAGAAGACCCCTCGCAGGCGCTCGACCACCTTGTCGGCGTCGGCGTAGTTTTTGAGCTTGATCTGGATGGTGGTGATCGACCGCGTGCCGTTGGGGGCGATCATCCCGCGGACTCGCTGCAGCTCTTCCAGATTGCAGAACACCAGGTTCGAGTCGTATTCGCTCATCCCGCTTTTGAAGATATCGACGACCGTGGCGGGAAAATACCGGGGCTGCGGTGGGCTTCCCGCCGAGACGGTGCTGAGCGCCACATCGTCGCCGGGCTGGATCATGGCCACCGTTCGGGGGCGTCCGGATTCGCGGTCTTCGTACTGATAGCTGATGAGCTGGGCGCCGACGTAGACCCGCGCCCGCTGCGGGCTGGCACGCTCTTCGAGACTCAGGGGCTTGTCCGATCGGCCCCCTCCCAGCGCTTCATCGAGCGGGAGATCGTCCTCATCGGTAGCGTCAGTAGCGTCCTGGGGCGCATCGGCCTTCGCGGCAACCGCCTCCCCTTCGTCTTCGTCCAGGTCCAAACGAGGCTGCTGGGCGCGCATTTTGCGGTATTCCATATAGGAGGGGAGCAGATCCCAGTCGGGGGGTTGCCCAGGGGCCTTGGGAGAGGTGCCGACCACATTGCCGTTCTCGTCCTTCGTCGGTTTGTAATTCTCCAGATGATCGGTGAGGGTGCCGACCTTGGCCTTGGTCGCCGGGTCGATGCCGATGAGCGTGACCGGGCGGGTGATGTATTGCCCGGCGTATTTGAAGCTGAGCATCCCGTAGACTTCGACCGTGGGGCTCATGGCGGAGATATACTCCCCGGCAGCCTCGCGAATCATCCGCATTTGCCGCTCGGGATCGGGGGTACCATCCAGGCTGTTGGCTTCGACCACCATGTCGGCGAGAATGCCGTGGATGCGCTCCTTCATTTCTGTACTGAAGCCCGCCATCACGCTGTTGACCACGATCATCGTGGCCACCCCCAGCGTGACGCTCACGATGCTGGCCAGCGCGATGTAACGGGTCCGCAGATAGCGTGAGCAGAGCAGCAGTTTGTACATGGCCAATCCTTTGGCGGCAGTTGATCCCGGCCGAGAGCCTGGGACGGAAACGCAATCCGTGCGAATTTGAATGGTGTGGCGCAGGGCCACCGGGGGCAGAGTGTAGCGTTCCGGGAGTTTTTCGGGAATCCCAGGGCGCTCCTGCCGTAACCTGTTGTCCGGTTATGGGTTAATCACTCCTCCAGGGTCTCGGGTTCGTATTCGTGGTCGCGCTTTTGCTTGACCACCGCTTTCTTGATGACGTCCCCCTGTTTCAGCATGTCGACGACATCAATCCCTTTGATCACCCGCCCGAACACCGTGTGTTTGCCATCCAGATGGGGCGTTTTGTCAAAGGTAATGAAAAACTGCGAACCCCCGGTGTCCTTTCCGGCATGGGCCATGCTGATCACACCCTTGTCGTGTTTGCGGTGGTCTTTTCGGACGCATTCGCATTTTATCCGATATCCAGGCCCTCCCGAACCGGTTCCGGTCGGATCTCCACCCTGCGCCATAAAGCCGGCGATCACGCGGTGGAATTTCAGGCCGTTGTAAAAGTCTTTTTCGACCAGGCTGATGAAATTGGCCACCGTGTTGGGGGCTTCGTCCTCGAACAGTTCGAGCAGGATGTCCCCCTTGTTGGTGGTGAGCAACACCTGGGGGAGCTTTTTCTTTTCTTTGCCCGGATCTTTGTCTTTGTCCTGCGAACGGGCCAACTGCGGGGAAAACCAGGCGGTAAGAGCCAGGAGAAACAGCAGGGACATGATTCTCGGGCGGAGCATGTTGAATTCCTTGGATTCTGGAGACATCAATCAGCAGGGCGGACTTCAGCCGTCGAAGGGCCGGTACGAGCTGCCGGGATCACCCTTCAATTTCGCCAGACGATAGCAGCATTCCGGCGCATTCGCCAGATCGGCAGGGCAACTGGAGGGCTCACTCGTGACCCTGTGCGGCGTCGATTCCGTTCGGAAGCGCCAGTGTCGTCATTGCCGCCTGCGAGTCCCCCCTTTGCGGGATGCGCTGCAGGTATTCAAATATCGACCGCGGCGCCAGGCCGATCCCCAGAACCATCGCTGCAGAGCAGAACACCGCGATCAAAGCCGGTCTCCCTCCGGCAGGCCGCGCGACCGACAAAGGCTGGTACAGGAACATCAGCGACACGAGCCGCAGGTAATACACCCCTCCGATCGCCGCGTTCACCACCCCGATCACCGCCAGCCACAAAAACGCCGGATGGATCGCCGCCACCGCGCCGGGGATTTCCTGCCGCACGCTCAGCGCGCTGGCGAAGATCGACAGCTTGGCCCAGAAGCCCGGCAACGGGGGAATTCCCGCCAGACTGAAGAGAAACAACGCCATACACGACGCCAGCAACGGGTGCGAATATCCCAGGCCGGTCAATTCGTCAACGTGATCCACCTGTTTGCCGGGACGATGGAGATACACCAGCACGGCGAACAATCCCACACTCGTCAGGCTGTACGCCAATAGATACAGCAGGCTCGCTTCCACTCCCCCGGGCAAGCCCATCAGTCCCTCGCCAGCGGCGCGATTCAGCCGCAACTCGGGATTCCAGTTTTCCCAAAACGCCACGGCAATCCCGATCAGGATGTAACCGGCGTGGGCGATGCTGGAATAGGCCAACAGGCGGCGGATGTTGGTCTGATGCAGCGCCAGGCAATTCCCGCCGGTCATCGTGATTGCCGCCAGGATCAGCGCCAACTGCTGCCCGGTCGTTTCGAAACCGGTCAGCGACCGGGTGGCGACGTGGATTAGCGCGACGAATCCGGCCAATTTGGGCATGATCGCCAGCAAACCGGCATTGAACGCCGACGTTCCTTCATAGACATCGGGTGCGTAAAAGTGAAACGGAACGGCGGCCACCTTGAATCCCAAACCGGCGAACACCAACACCAGCGCCACGACTCCCAACACGGACCCTCCCGTGGGAGGCAGTCCCGCCGGCGCCTGATACGTGGCCGCCAGCACCTCCTGGATGGCGTCCAGTCGGGTATTGCCCGTCAGGCCGTAGATCAGGGCGAAGCCGTACAACAAGACCGCGGCGGAAAGGATGCTGAGCAGGAAATATTTGGTCGTGGCCTCCTGAGAATAATGGTTGTTCCGGCCCAGATAGAGCAGTACATAGGTGGGAAGGCTGATCAGTTCCAGCGCGAGGAACAGCAGGATCAGATCCTGAGCCATGGCAACGAGCATGACTCCCGCCACCACCAGCAGCAGCATCCCGTAAAACTCCGCCGCCGATCGGGAGGTGGATTGAGCCCCTTGCGCCGTCATCGCCAACAGGGCGCCAAGCGCCAGGCAGACCCACTGGATGCCGATCGACACCGGAGTCTGGACCACGGCCGACAGCCGCGGACCGGTCGCCCCCAACCCCGCGCTGTAGCACAGAGCGCCACCCGCGGCGACCAGGGCGAGGAGCGCCAGGGGGCCCCAGCGGCGCGGCGCCACGGGAAACGTTCCCCCCAGGAAGAACAGGCAGGCCATTCCCGCGAGGATCGTCTGAGGCAAAAGTAGTTGAAAAGTCTCCGACACTATGACACTCACTTGGGGATGGGGGCGTTGACGGACAGGGGCCGGCCCCCGAGACTGGTCTCGGTGGATTCCGACGCCAGGTCGGAGTCATGGCGCTCGGCAGCGGCCAACCGCCGCGCGCCAGCGTTCACGTGCTGCATGACCTGCGCAATGCTCGGCTCCATCCGCCGCACGAAGAACTGCGGATAAACGCCAATCCAGACGATCAACAACACGATGGGGGCGAGCGCCGCAAGCTCACGACGATTGAGGTCTGCCAGCGGCACGTGGTCGGAGTGTTCCTCCGGGCGTCCCGGTGGGGTGGAATGGCTTTCCAGGACCGGTTCGCGCAGCCTTCCAAAAAACGTCCTCTGGACGAGCCACAGCATGTACCAGGCGCCCAAAACGATGCCCGACAAACTCAAAATGGCATACAGCGGCTGGCGAGCGAACATTCCCATCAGCGAAAGAATCTCACCCGTGAAGCCGTTCAACCCCGGCAGTCCGATGCTGGAAAAGGCGATGATCACCAGCGCAAATGCCATCACCGGATACTTGCGGGCCAGCCCCCGATACGACTCGATATCGCGCGTGTGGTAGCGCTCGTACAACATCCCCACCAGGGCAAACAGGGCGCCGGTCGACAGTCCGTGGTTGATCATTTGCAACAACCCGCCGGTGATGCCGACCGTATTGAGTGCGAACAACCCCAGCAGACAAAACCCCATGTGGCTGACCGAAGAATACGCGACGAGTTTCTTGATGTCGGTTTGCGCCAGCGCCAGAAGCGCCCCGTAGATGATCCCGATCACCGCCAAAATCGCCACCACATGCAGATGTGCCAGGCAGGCTTCAGGAACCAGGGGGAGGGCAAACCGCAGGAATCCATACGAACCAATCTTCAGCAGAACTCCGGCCAGCAACACGCTTCCGGCCGTGGGGGCTTCCACGTGCGCCAGCGGGAGCCAGGTGTGAAACGGGAACAGCGGCACCTTGATGGCAAAGCCGGCAAACAGCGCGGCGAAGATCCAGGGGCTGACCCTCAGCCAATAGGTGCGGGCCGCCACATCCGCCCCGACCACGTTGCCAATGCCCTGCGTCAGGCTGGGGATCGAAAACGTCAACTGGTCGCTGCCGGACATCCAGGCGTATGACAACACGATCGCCAGCAGTCCCAGAAACGTCAGGACGCTCCCCGCCAGAGTGTAGATAAAGAACTTGCGCGCTGCCCAACGGCGGTCGTTCCCTCCCCACAGCCCCACCAGAAAAAACAGTGGAATCAGCGTGAACTCAAAGAACACGTAAAACAGGATGATGTCCTGCGCAGCGAATACGCCAATCAATCCCGCTTCCAGGAGCAACAGCAGCGCATAAAACCCCGCGGGTCGATCGGTAACTGTTTCCCAGCTCACCAGGACCGCCGGAACCATCAGCAGCGCCGACAGCGCCACCAGCCACAGGCTCAAACCGTCGATTCCCAGCGCGCACTGAATGTCGGGGCCGACCACCGCCAGTCGCCCGTCAGTCTCTTGCGGCCCCAGCCAGGCGATCGTGGTTCGCATCTGGATCAGCCGCTCGGGGTGGTTCGGATCGGACACGCTCGGGTCGTATTTGGCCACCATCATCACCGCCAGCGCCAGCGTCACCAGGACGTTGATCAGCGTCGTGCGGCGGATGTGATCGGTCCCCAGGCGGGCCGTGGCCAGGATGACCAGGGCGCCCGCCAGCGGCATGACGACCATCAACAGCGGAAGTTGTTCAAACCGAAACATCGTGTCCACCTAACCTTGCCGGACCAGCAGCGCCCACATCAGCACCGCCGTCGCCAGCAACATGGCCAGCGCGTAAAACTGCACCAAACCATTTTGAATCGGCCGGGGCAACCAGCCGATGAGCGTTGGAATCCGACTGAGGCCTCCCACCAGCACCACGTCAATCACCAGCCAGTCGAATAACCGGGACAATTCCGCCAGGCCACGCAGCGGCCAGACGAACAGCCACTGATAGATTTCGTCGAGATAAAACTTATTGCGGCTCAGCCGCGTCAATGGGCCGCCAGCGGAGGCGAGTTGCTCCGGCAGACGCGACGGTCGGCCGTACAGCGCCCAGGCTGCGGCGATCCCGGCGACCGCCACCACGCAACTGAGCCCGACGACAAACCAGTCGACCCCATGTGCCGCGTCGGCTGCGTGCTTGCCGAACAGATCCTGCGGAATCGACTTCTCCAGAAACCGATCAAACAAGCCCGTCGGGTGCCCCAGCGCCCCTCCCAGGAAGATCGCTCCCAGAGACAGGGCGAAGAGGGGCAGGCACATCACCGCCGGCGACTCGTGAGCATGGTGCCCCGCCTCGAGGGGAATCTTCTCCGGTCCGTGAAACGTCATCAGGAACGCCCGGAACGTGTAAAACGCCGTCAGCAGCGCGGTGAGCGCCGCCATCCAGAACAGCAGCGTGTACATCGCCGGATACGTCAATCCCAGGAACCGTGCGGGTCCGGTCAGGGTTGCATGCACATCCTCCCGATGTGCGGCGGCATGCACCGCCGAGAGGATCGAGTCCTTGCTCCAGAATCCGGACAACGGGGCCAATCCGGCCAGCGCCAGAGCGCCCACCAGAAAGGTGATGTAGGTCTGCGGCATGCGGTTTCTCAGGCCGCTGAATTGCCGCATGTCGATCACTCCTCCCATAGCGTGCATGACGCTCCCGGCCCCCAGGAACAGGAGCGCCTTGAAGAAGGCGTGGGTCACCAGGTGGAACATGGCCCCGGCGACTCCCGCGAACAGCCCCGTTCCCAGCCCCAGGAACATGTAACCCAATTGACTGACCGTGGAGTACGCCAGCACCCGTTTGAGGTCGGTCTGCGTCAGGGCGATGAGCGCCGCCAACAGCGCGGTGAAACCGCCGATGAACGCGACGAAAATCTGCGCTTCCGGCGCCGCCTGGAACAGTGGCGTGCAGCGGGCGACCAGGTAGACTCCCGCCGTCACCATCGTGGCGGCGTGGATCAGCGCGCTCACGGGAGTCGGCCCCTCCATCGCGTCAGGGAGCCAGACATGCAGCGGAAACTGGGCGCTTTTCCCCATCGCTCCCATGAACAGGCACAGGCAGATCAACGGGATGATGAAGGGATCGCCTTCCTGAATGCGATGCACGGCTGTCGGATACAGCACATCGGAAAAATTCACGGACTGGAACTGCCGCCAGATCAGGAACACCCCGGCGGCAAACCCAAAATCGCCGATCCGATTGACCAGAAAGGCCTTTTTTCCCGCCGCGGCCGCCTCTGGTTTTTCGTACCAAAAGCCAATCAGCAGATAACTGCACAGCCCGACCGCCTCCCAGAACATGAACAACTGCAGGAAATTCGCCGACAGCACCAGCATGATCATCGAAAAGACGAACAGCGAGACGATGGCGAAAAACCGCCAATAGCCCCGGTCGCCATGCATGTAACCCACGGCATAGATCGCCACCAGGCTGGCCACGAACGTGAGCATCGCGAGCATTGTGGCCGACAGCGAATCGACCCGCAGCGCCAACGTGATGTCCACGGCAGGTACGACCGGATCGGATTGCGCAGCGATATGAACCCATTGGAACAGCGTCACCGTCCGTTCATCCTGCGGGAGCAAGTCCCTGCTGGCGACGCATCCCAGGAGCGCCAGCGAACAGAGACTGGATAAAACGCAGCCAATGATCGTCGGCCAGTGACACTTGTCTTTCAGCACGCGGGGGCCCAGGACGAGCGTTGCCAGGGACGCCACCAGCGGGAAAGCCGGAATCAATCTTGCCAGCCACTCAATCATGGAACGCCCCCTTGTGTCCCCGAGCCGACCAGTTCATCGGGCACGACGCGCGGGCCGACTCCTGGAAGCCGCCCCGCTGTGGTCAAATGCGGCCAGAGCTGCTCCGGCGGCGCTCCGTCGGCGGAATCATCCAGAGGTTCCTCCGGCAGGGGAGCCTGATTTTCTTCGCGCAAATCCTGCCACAGCGTCACATCCAGTTGCTTGCCGCGCTTGAACAATACCACGAACAGCGCCAGGGCAATGCCCGCTTCGGCCGCCGCCAGCGCCAGGCTGAACAGCGAAAACACCTGCCCCGACCAGGAGCCGTGGTAACCACTGAATCCCACGAGTGTCACCGTCACTCCCTGCAGCATCAACTCGGCGCAAAGAAACATGACGATCAGATTGCGACGGGTCAAAAAACCCACCACCCCCAGGGCGAACAGCAGCGCGCCTAAGATCAGATAATTGTTCAACACGGGACCGCTGCCTGGCATGTGTGGTTGTTGCTCCTTGTGACGTGTGGGATGTGCGTTGCGGTGCGCCGACCTAGGAGGATGCCGAACCGGGAGGGGCAACAGGCTCAACGGGATGCCCGGCGATCAGCATGGCGCCGACCACGGCGGCCAGCAACAACAGCCCGATGACTTCCACGCTCACCACGTGATCCACGAACAGCGACTTGCCCAGCCCCGCCACGTGGCCATGCCCCTCCAGATCGGCGTCGGTCCGCTCGCGCCCACCAGGAAGCTCGGCTAGTTCCGCGATCAGATCGGGGGCCGGCAGGATCGACCGCTCGGTCGCTCCCCCCCGCAGCTCCATCCGGGCCGAATAGTGCAACGCCCCCACCAGCGCCGATGCCAAAACCAGACCCGTCAATCCGGACAAAAGCGGCTCGCGGCTTCGCCGATCATACGACGCGGCCCCCGACGGCTGAGCCAACATGATTACGAACAAAAACGTCACCACGATCGCCCCCGCATAGACGATGATCGACGCTGCCGCCAGGAACTCCGCCCGTTGCAGGAGGTACAGCCCGGAGTTCCCCAGAAGCACGACGGCGAACCAGAGCGCCGAATAGACCGGATTGCGACTGGTGATCATCATCACCGCCGACCCCAGACTGACCACGGCCAGGATGTAAAACGTGACCCCGGTGATCGCCGGCTGCCCGGTCAGTTCCCAAAGCAATCCCGATTGCGAACCCTCCACTACCTCCGCCATTCCGGACGAGACCGAGTGGGTGGAGAGCAAGACGAGCGAGGCGGTCGCCAGAGCCCCTCCCAAAAGTCGGGCCAACCCCTCCCCGGAGCGCTGCCCCCTGGGGAGCATCAGGTAAATTCCCACGGCGGCCAGCGACAGCACCAGCAGCGCGCGGACCATGATCGCCGACTGCGGCTGCTCCATCAGCGCTTGCCAGCGCGACAGCAGCATTCCAGAGTCTCCAGTCGCCGCGTCGGCGACCAGGAGCAATACCAGGGAACTCATGCCGTCAGTTGTCCTTTCTCTGGCCGTCCCCCGCCGCCGGATTCCGACTGCGCATCGGTTCGGCGTCGCAGGTCTGGTCATAGACCGACAGCAGTTTTTCTTTATCGAAGATCATCTCTTCACGGCTGGCCCCCGTGAGATCAAACAGGCTGGTCAATTCGATGGCGTCCACCGGACACGCCTCCTCGCACATGCCGCAATAAATGCACCGCAGTTCGTCGATCACAAAACTCTGGGGATACTTCTCGCGGTCCGGCCAGGGGGACTGCGTCCCGATGATGTCGATGCAATGCGCCGGGCAGGCGGTGGCGCACAGAAAACAGGCGACGCACTTGACGCGCCCCTGTTCGTCCTTATTGAGTCGATGAACTCCCCGATAAATCTGTGGATTCCCGAACTCCGGCCGCTCTTCCGGAAACTGTCGCGTGAATCCTTCCCCACGGACGGTCTTGAAGAAGTGCCGCGCCGTGAGAGACAGGCCGTCGATCACGGGGGTCAGATACAGCCGGCCCGCCAACCCCAGTTGCGGTTCGCGAACCCATCGGATGTGTTTGTCGTCTGGTTGCATTAGCGTGGCGCTCTGCGGCCTACTCGATTGATTCCCATTCCACATCCCTCCCTCCGCCATTGTCTGGCGGTTGCGAGCCCGGGAGGATCGTGACCTTTCTGAATAGAGGCCCCGCCGCTCCTCAGGAGGCTCACTCCCTCCTACGTCACCCGCGAGGCCACACTCCGCGGTTTGCTGGAGAGCGCCGCATACGCGACGCAGGCGGCCAGCGCCAGCCACCCCAACAATGCCCGCGTCGCGTAATCCTGCGGCCCCAAAAACTCCTGGCTGACGGCGCACACCAGCAGATTGATCAGCGCCAGTGGAATCATCACTTTCCAGGCGATGCTCATCAGTTGATCATAGCGAAACCGGGGCCAGCTCCAGCGAATCCACATGAAAAACAGAACCACCAGCAGCATCTTGACGTTCAGCACAAGAATCCGCATTACCGCCCCGATCCAACCCACCTCGTTTCCTTCGTTGAGGGGCGCCACCAGCCAGAAATGCCACCCACCCAGGTACAGGTTGACCGCCAGGAACGCCACCGTAATCAGATGCAGGTATTCCGCGAACGCGAACATCCCGAATTTCATCGCCGTGTATTCGGTATGATAGCCCGCCACCAGCTCCTGCTCGCATTCGGGCAGATCAAATGGGAGCCGCGCCGCTTCCGCGCACCCGCTGATCAGAAAGACGATGAACCCCAGGGGCTGCACGGCGATCCACCACCAACCCGAACCGGCCTGCTGCGTAATGATCGTTTCCATTCGGAGCGAACCGCTGAATAGCAGCACCCCGATCACGGACAGCCCCAGCGGAATTTCGTAGCTGACAAGCTGGGCGCTGGATCGCAGTCCCCCCAGCAGGCTGTACTTATTGTTGGAGGCCCAGCCTCCCAGAATCACGCCATACACCCCCAGGCTGCCGATGGCGAACACGAACAACACGCCGATGTCGACGTCCGGCGCGATCGACAAGGCAATCGGCGGCGAGCCGGGCCAGGGAACGAAATACCCAAACGGAATCGTGGCGAACGCCAGCGTCGCTGCCGCCAGAATCGACACCGGAGCGACCAGAAACAACACCTTGTCGGCCCCGGCCGGGATGAGCTCCTCTTTGAGGATGAACTTCACGCCGTCGGCGATCGGCTGCAAGAGACCCCAAGGACCGACCCGGTTAGGTCCCAGCCGATCCTGCATGTAGGCGGCCACCTTCCGCTCGACCAGCACCAGGTACGCGACCGCCCCCTGGGTCGCCAGGACGACCAGTCCGATTTTGATCAGTGGTTCAAGCCACTCTTGCATGACGCGGTGGATTCGAATTTCGATTGAGTATCAGGAGGATCGCCCGCAATCCGTTGTGCGGCGACTCGATCAGTCTCTGGCGGCCTGTTCAGCTTGACGGTTCGACTTCCAGCAGCGGGGTCGCCACACTGCGAAACGTGGGGAGAGGATGGGTGACGGTCCCCAGTGCCGTCGTTCGCGGGTGCTGTTCGGTGCCGGTCACCAAATTCAATCCGGCTTCAGGAACCCCGGCTGCCGCCCGGCTGAAAAACGGCACGCTGGCGGCCAACTCCTGGAGGACGGCGGTCGCCTGAAACAGCCCCCGTCGTCCCAAAAGATCGCTGAACGTTTGTCCGTCGACGTGGACCCCCTCGGGGGGTCGCACACCCCATTCCCCCGACTGAATCAATCCCGCGTAGTTCACGTAACTGCCGTCCTTTTCCGGCCCCGTCGCTCCGGGAACCACAAACTGCGCCCGGCGCGCCAATGCCGTGGGAAGAATATCGTGTACGACCAGCAGCGACAACCGATCGAACCGCGCCGCTTCGGCATCGTCGATCCACGGATCGGGATCATTGGACGCGACATACGCCCCGTGCAGTTCTCCCCCCTCCACCCGCCGCACCAGCGCGTCCCATTCCACGACCTCCCCCTGGAAATGTTTGAGGATTTCTTCGACCCCCCGGCGATTCGGGCAACGCTCCGATCGGATGGTGAAGCCCCCCTTGAACGTCTGATCGACGCCGACCACCGGCACCTTCCCCAGCGCCAGGCACACATCCGCGGCTAGCGTTTTGGCATAAACCGCCAGCAGGTACGCCTCTTCGCAGGTCAGAAACGGCGACAACACGACCGCCAGCCGCGCGCCCCCGGATTTGGCCACCACCCCGGCCAGCGCCCCATGCACGGCCTCCAGACCTTCCGGCCACAGGAGATCCTGGAACCTGTCCCCGGCATGACGCTTGATGCACCCCAGACGCTCCGGAGCCTGGACGTACTGGTTTTCGTAACGGCCGATGTCGCACATCCACCAGTCGTTGACGTTGGGATTGTAGCGCGGCTGGATGCGATGCAATTGATTCTGGCTGACATGCATCTGAATGCTGCAGCCGGTGCTGCAGCGGGTGCAGACCGAATCATGCGGTTCCATGAACCAGACGCGCTGCTGATACAGGAAGTCCTTGGAACACAAGGCTCCCACCGGACACAGGTCGTTGACATTGCCCGACAGCTTGTCTTCCAGAGGAAAGCCGGGAAAGATGTCGATCTCGGCGTGACTGCCGCGGTCGACCACCTGCAACTCCCCTCCCCCCGAGACCTCGCGCGTGAATCGGACGCAGCGGCTGCACATGACGCAGCGATCGACAAACAACGTGACGTGCTCACCCAGTTCGCGGCGCTGGCTGGTGAAGGGGCGGACGTCGGCGCGGCGTTCCTGATGGCCGTAACGGAAGTAATAGTCCTGCAGCCAGCATTCCCCCGCCTGATCGCAGATCGGGCAATCGACCGGATGATCGAGCAGCAACCCTTCCTGGACGAAGTTCTGGTTGGCGCGGACCTTGTCGCTGTTGGTGACGACGACGGTGCCGTCTTTGGCCGGCGTCTGGCAGGCGGGGACGAGCTTGGGGAGCATCGAGATCTCGCCCGTGTCCTTGTTTTTCGTACCCGTTTCGACCAGACACATGCGGCAACTCGCCACGACCGACAGGCCGGGGTGCCAACAGTAAAACGGGATGGCGACCCCCGCCCGATCAGCCGCCTGAATCACGTTCAGCCGCTCGGTGTCGTCGATCTGGATGTCCTGTCCGTCTACGGTGATGGTCGCCATTCTCTTAGGATGCACTCACAAGGTCGATGATTTTTGTTGTCACTTCGCTGAATTTTGAGGCGGAGATGGTTCCGGCTTGGTAGGTGATCAGTGCGCCAATTCCACCAGTTGCAGCGCCTCGGCAGGATCCTCCTGCTGATAGCCGGTCGGGTTCGTCCGTTGGATGTAGTCTTCGAATTCACTCCGAAATTTGCTGATCGCGTTTTTGATGGGCCACGCGGCGCCGTCCGCCAGTCCGCAAATCGTGGTGCCGGGGATGATCCCAATGGCGCTGGCGATGCTTTGCAACACGTCCAGATCCTTCAGCCTCCCCCGGCCATGTTTGATCCGCGTGAGGATCCGCTCCGACCAACTCGTCCCTTCGCGGCAGGGAGTACACTGTCCGCACGACTCGTGGGCAAAAAACCGGCAGGCATTGTGCAGAAAATCGATCATCGACACCGTCTCGTCCATGACCGTCACCGCCGCCGTCCCCAGCCCCAGGCAGCCGACTTTTCCCGGACCCGAGAAATCCAGCGGCGTGTCCCATTCTTTCTCCGAAAACAACCCCATGCTCAGTCCACCGGGAATTGCCGCCTTGCCTTTGCGCCCCTTCCAGACTCCCCCCCCATAACGTTCGATCAACTCCCGGCAAGTGACCCCCATCGGCATCTCGTAGCAGCCCGGCCGGTTGACGTGGCCGCTCAGGCAGTACAATTTAGGACCGTAGCTTCCAGGGTCTTTCGGCCCGGTCGAGGGAACCCCCATCGACTTGAACCAGTCGGCGCCGCGGTTGACGATGTGCGGCACGTTGGCCATCGTCTCGATGTTGTTGACGACGGTTGGTTTGCGAAACGCTCCTTCGATTGCCGGAAAGGGAGGTTTGATTCGAGGCCAGGCCCGCTTCCCCTCCAGGCTTTCGATCAATCCGGTTTCTTCGCCGCAAATGTAGGCTGCGGCCCCGCGATGCAGATAGACGTCCAGCGAGAACGCGCTCCCCTGGATGTTCTTCCCGAGCAATCCGGCGGCATAGCACTCGTCGATCGCCTGCTGCAACCGGCGGAAGGCGGTGGGATATTCATAACGGACGTAAATGTAGGCGGTCTGCGCCCGAGTGGCGTAACAGCCGATGATGATCCCTTCCAGAACCTGGTGCGGATCGAGTTCCATGAGGATGCGGTTGTTGAACGTCGCCGGTTCGCTTTCATCGGCGTTGACGCACATGTAAATCGGGCCGGGATGGTCCTTGGGGAGAAAGCTCCATTTCAGTCCGCACGGGAATCCCGCCCCGCCGCGGCCGCGCAATCCGGAGGCTTTGACCAGTTCGACGACGTCGGTGGGGGACATCCCCGCCAGCACTTTCCGGACGGCAGCATAGCCGCCGGCCGCCTGGTAGACGCCCAGCGTGTGGCTGTCGGGCTTGTGGATGTTCGCAAGTAAAATGGGTTCAAATTCAGGCACAAGTACCCCTTGGTCCGTAGCAACACTAATGGACAACCGACCGCTTCGGCCCACGATCCGTCTTTCTCATCACAAAACACGGCTCAATAACATGCAATAACGCCTCGTGACGACTTGCACGCCGCGACTTCTCAGAGCTTCCCTTTACATGCGCCTGGGAGTACTCCGCCACATAGCCGGGCGTTGCCGCTTGGGGAGACTCGATCGCGCGCTGGACCTGCGATTCAAAATGGTCTAGTTTCCGCCGAAATGCCGAAATAGACTCATCCGCCTCAGACACCGTAGATGTCCGCAGCAGGTGCGTCATCGCGACAAACAGCGAATAAAAATCGGTCCTGTTTCGCCAACGCGTCTCCTTAATGTCTGGCAACACGAGTTCAATCACCCGCAGGGCTCCAAGAAATCGACGCCTTATCTCGCGCTGTCCGGGAAACTCGTCGTCACAGTCCTCAAACCGCTGGTAATACTCGTCGATTACTTGTGCCTTCCCGCTCTGCGGTCCATCAATCGTCCCGATCAACAACTCGCTGACGAATTCAATGTCTCCCATTCGACGGATGATGGCTGGCGATACGATGCCGTTTTCCGCCCAATACTCGTCCTGCGCGAGTGCGTCCGCGAGTTGCAAAAATGGTCCGGAATAGATTGCGTTCCGCAATTCCTGATCATTGAGTTTTGTCAGAAACTTGTTCAGCCGAACGAAAACGTCGCGGACGTCATCGTCCGACGCTTGCGTGATTTCTCGAACCGCCAGTCGATATCCAAAGAAATGTTGGCGTTGACCAGCGGACAAATCGCCGAATCTCAAGTCATAATATTCCGACTCTCGACTGATCTTTTCCAACGAGAAGTTATTATACTCTTGTTCAGAGGCGTCAAGGTCAGCGCCAAAGAACTGCAAAATTGTGCGGATTCTCTGTTGTCCATCCACTACCGCATAATTTGACTTTCCTTCGTCATCGATCGTCACATGAATGTAGATCTCTGGAATCGGAAGCCCTAATAGGACCGTTTCGATCAAATGTGACTTCTGTCGAATTGTCCAGACGGGGCGGCGCTGATAGGGCGGTTTGATTGAAAGCGTTCCCTCGTTGAAACGGTCCTTAAACCAAGAGATGGTCTGTGGATTGCTGTCGTATTTCATCAGGATACCCTCTCGGTCGTTGTGGACAAAGAATCCAATTGCATGGCAAGCCGGGCCAGGCCATCCAAGTGGTAGACTTCGGCGTGGTCCCACGTTCGATAGAGCCGTCCGCTTGTTTGGAAACGTGCAAGCGGAGGGATTCGTCCTAAACTTCGGAATGCTTCGACCCAGTCATCTGCAACTTGAGAAAAGCGTAGTAAACTGTCAGGGAATATCCTGCCCCAATAAATTGAGTCCCTTTGCAGCTTGATGCGAAACTTCTGTGACTGTGAGAGTTGCGCGAATTGTGTTCGCGTAATTCGGAGAAGATCAATCCAAATTCTGTCAAATAGGCAGTCTGACACAACCAATACGTCCAAGTCAGAGTGTGAGCCGAATGGCACTCCAAATTTCTCCGGCGATAGACTGAACCCGAGCTTGCCACTGCCAACAATGGCCAGATTCTCGATTGGAATTTCCATACTGTCACTCAGGTGGCGAATCAGGGACTCGTAGTTCTGCGGAGATTCGCGAAATACATATGGCAATCCTGAAAACACATGCGTGCGAAGAATCTCGCGATGGCTCGTTCCTCGCAATATTTTGACAAATTCGTCTCTGGAAAGATATGGCACGTGAAATGCCTCGCCGATTCATGACCGGATCATGGCTAGTTTTGGGATGGCGTGAAGAGCCATTCGGTAGTATTGAGCGTTGACTTCGACCCCCACGCTTTTCAACTCGCAGGCCAGCGCTGCCGCGATCGTTGAACCTGATCCCATGAACGGATCAAGAATCAGGCCTTCTTCAAGCGGCAAGGCGGCGCGGCAGATTTGTCGCAGGAACTTCTGTGGCTTGAGGGAGGGGTGGGGCGCGATTTCGCGTTCCCCGTTCCGGGCCACTGACGACTCGATCACGTCTCGGAACGGTTCCGTTGCGGAAATCCGCCGCAGCCCCCCTGTCTTCCATTTTCTGAGGTTGTCCTGCACACGACCTTCGCATGGCTTTCGAAACAGGCCCCACGGTTCCCAGCCCGATCGGGGCATGACGGAGACCATTGGAAATTCCTCCTCCGCGTTCTTGGGTCGATCCCCGCCCCGAAGCGTTTGCACCAGTCGAACCACTTCGCCACGCTTTTCAAAACCGGCTTTGATCAATGGTTCATAAACCAGGTACGAGACGAGCGGATTCGTGGCGATGAACAGATGTGCGCCGGGAACAAGAATCCGCATCAACCGCTGGCCCAGTTCGGAAAAAAACGATCTCAACCGCTCGCGGTCGGCGTCGCTCAACACAGTAAACCGTGGCAGCGGCGACCGCTGGCAGCCGTCGAACGACGGCGGAATTCGCCACACCCCCCCGCGCCCGAGCTTGAGTTTTTCGAGTTCCGCCTCGGAATACTCCAAGAGGCCGTAGGGCGGGTCGGTGACGACCGCTTGCACGCTATTCTCAGCCACGAGGTCGAGCCACTCGAACGCATCGCAGCAGTAGACGCGGTATGACTCCGGGTGCGAGCTCTCGCCAACCGCTACCGAAACAATCCGTCCCCTGTCGAAAAGCGAAGCGCAGGGCAACCCGCAGGGATTGCTTGCACCGCGTTTTTTCGCTTTCACTGCCATGACAACTGTTCCTTTGGGTCTCACTCGTTTGCCTGCCGCATCAAATCGTCCGCCACCTGGTCAATCTCATCGACCGACAGGTTTTTGTACACCTGGCAACCGGCCAGCATCGCCGGGGCGAAGTCGCACAATCCCAGGCATTCGCCGAACTCCAGCGTCACTTTGCCGTCGGCGGTCGTCTCGCCGGGGGCGACACCGAGCTTGTCTCCCAGTGCCGAGAGCACTTCTTCCCCGCCGCGGAGGGCGCAACTGATCGACCGGCAGACCCAGGCCCGCACCTTGCCGCCGGGCTCAGAGCGAAAGAACCCGTAGAACGAGAGCGTATCGTAGATTTGTGCTGGAGAAAGTTCCAGCATCGCCGCGAGTTCCGGAATCACCTTCAGCGGGACGCAGCGCAAATGCTCATTGACGACGTGCAGCGCCGGAAGCGTCACCGCCTGTTTGGTGGGATACCGCGGGAAAAACGCCTCGATCTCGGCCCGCATCTGGGGGGTGAGCACCGGCTCGTTGGCAGTGGTTGTCGTCATGTTTCGTCGTTCAAAGCTCGGAGTGCGTTCGCAGGTGGGGATTTCGACAGGTGTCTTGGCGTGTCAGCGATCCAATTCCGCCGCGATGATGTTCAAACTTCCCAGCACCGCCACGATGTCGCTTACCAGGTGCCCCTTCATCAAATGCGGGAACAGTGCGAAATGGATGAAACTCGGCGGGCGGCAGCGGGCGCGGTAGGCGATGTCGCTGCCATCGCTGACCAGATAAAAGCCCAGTTCCCCGTTCGGAGCTTCGATCGCCGCATAACATTCCTCCTCGGGGGTGCGGAACCCGCGGTTGGTCATGACCACTTCGAAATGGCTGATCAGCCCCTCGATCGTGTTGTAAACCCTGGATTTGTCCGGGAGCACCGTCCGATCTCCCATGGGCACGTTGACCGGCCCTTCCGGAAGGTTCTCCAGCGCTTGCTCGACGATCTTCAGGCTCTCCAGCATTTCATCCATGCGGACCAGATAGCGGTGAAAACAGTCCCCTTCCTGCGAGCAGATCACGTTGAAATCGAAATCGCGATACGCCAAATACGGCTCGTCCTTGCGCAGATCGCGCGTGACGCCGCTGGCTCGGGCAATCGGTCCGGTGGCGCTGCGGTTGATCGCTTCGGCCTTTGTCAACACGCCGATCCCCTTGGTCCGTTCCACAAAAATCCGATTGCGATTGAGCAACCGGCAGACTTCGCCATGAACTTGGGGAAAACCCTTCACGAACTGCCGCAATTGCTCGATAAACTTGGGAGTGGCGTCGTACATCAGCCCCCCGACACGGGTGTAGCTGGTGGTGAACCGGGCGCCGCACAGCGTTTCGAAGATGCCATACAGCACTTCCCGCTGGTTGAAGGCATACAAAAACGCCGTGAACGCCCCGGTGTCCAGTGCGCACGCACCATTGCACAGCAGGTGGTCGCTGATGCGAGCCAGTTCGGCGAGGATCACCCGGATATACTGGCAGCGTTTGGGAACCTCCAGTCCGATCAGCGTCTCCACCGCATGATGCCAGGCGATGTTGTTCGCCAGGGGGGAAATGTAGTTCATGCGGTCGGTGACCGTCACGTACTGGTTGTAATTGAGATGCTCTCCGATCTTTTCAAATCCACTGTGCAGATAGCCGATATCGGGAACCGCATCCACCACCCGCTCCCCCTCGATCTGCAGCACGAGGCGCAACGTGGTGTGCGTCGCCGGATGCTGCGGCCCAAAATTGAGCGTCCAGCGGTATTCGTGGTCGGTGGGAGTCGAGACTCCCGGTGCTGATGTTATTACTGACATGGGATAATGATTCTGCCCGGCATTGACTATTGAATTGGCGTGATGGAGACCGCGCCCCCCACACCTACCCGCATGACTAGGTCGGATCCTTGAAGCCAAGCCATCCCGACCAGTGCGGCAGTTTCCGCAGCTTCGACCCCTAACTCTCGTCCCTCGTGATCCGCTCAAAGTTATGCCGCTCTCCTCGGCCGCGCAAGGGATAGTCCTTTCGCAACGGGTGTCCGGCGAATTCCTCGGGAAGCAGAATGCGGCGGAGATCGGGGTGTCCTTCGAAGACGATCCCGAACATGTCGAACACCTCCCGCTCCAGCCAGTTGGCCCCTTCCCACAGCCGGACCGCGGACGGAACCGTCAGGTCCGGCTCGTTCAACAGGCACCGGACGATCAAGCGCCGGTTGGTGATCGAGTTGGCCAGGCAGTACACCAGCCCAAACCGGTCCTTCGCCCCCCGGTAATGCAAATAATCAACGCAGGTGACGTCGACCAGCAGGTCGTAGCCGCATTCCTCTTTTAGAAACTCCAGATACGCATCGACCTGTGCGGCGGGAACGACGAGGCGGCGATTGTTGGTCGCCTCGTTTCCGGAATAGGTCCACCCCCGCTCCCCAAAACGGGCCTTGAGCTTCTCCAAAGTCGTTGTGTCAGTTGCCATGTTGCACTCTCGCGATCCACCACCTGAAAATCATCCGACGCCCCACCCTAAACCGCCCCATCTGCCTCGGGTTTGCCATCCTCTATCGTTTCAATTCACCGCAAGCGCTGAGGTGGGCGTGGACACGGGGCGCGTCACGATCTCCAGTGGCTGCAAGCGAGGGGACGATTGCCCCGGAATGATCTCCAGCAGCGCCCGCTTCGTTTCCTGCCGCGCCTGGGTGTGAAATTCCCTTCCCATCAACGTCCCTTCCCGCTGAATTTTCTCCTGCAAATCGATCACCGCCTGGATGAGCTGCTCCGGGCGGGGGGGGCAGCCGGGAACGTACATGTCCACCGGAATGAACCGGTCGATCCCCTGCACGACGCTGTACGTATCAAACACGCCCCCCGTCGAGGCGCAGGCCCCCATCGAAATGCACCACTTCGGTTCGGGCATTTGCAGCCAAATCCGTTGCAATACCGGGAGCATCTTCATCACGACCCGCCCGGCGACGATCATCAGATCGCATTGCCGCGGCGAAAACCGCATCACCTCAGAGCCAAACCGCGCGATGTCGTGGCGGCTGGCCCCGGTCGCCATCAACTCGATGCCACAACAGGCGGTGGCAAACGGCATCGGCCAGAGGCTGTTTTTGCGGCACCAGTTGGCCAGCGCATCCAGCTTGCCAACGACGACGTTCTCGGGGACAGTCAGTTCCATTGAAACACTCCTTTGCGCCACGTGTAGGCGAAGCCCACGAGGAGCACCGCGAGAAAGCCACAAACGGCGAAAAACACCCCGTGCCCGTCGCCAAAGGCCCCCGATTCATGGGCCGCGACCGCCCACGGATAGAGAAACAGCAACTCCACGTCAAACACCAAGAATTCGATCGCCAACAGGTAAAAGCTGATATTGAATCGATGCCGGGCCGAATGCACCGGATCCATCCCCGATTCGTAGGGCATGTCTTTGACGGCTGTTCGCCGTTTTGGCCCCAAAACCTGGGCGACGATCAGAATCGACAGCGCCATCGCCAGCGACACGACGGCAAACAGGAATAGCGGCAGGCCATGCATCCGAAAAATCCTTGAAAAACCGGGGGAGACCGACTCGCCAGCGAGCGGCTCAGGGGAATTATAGTGGCTGGAATCGGAATCGGAAGGATCATCCCGAGATGGTTCCCAATTCGGCCCGCCCTCGCCCATCTCGGCAATAATTTGCTGGCTGGGCGTAACGCTGCCGGATTGCGAGCGTGTAGATTGTTAGGAAACCACGATGACCCTCACCCCGACAACGCGAGCCAGCCTGCTGCTGCGGCTGCGTGATCCCCGCGATCACGAAGCCTGGGTGGAGTTCGTATCTCTTTATGAGCCGGTGATTTACCGTGTTTTACGCAGAACCGGCTTGCAGGATGCCGATGCCCTGGAAATGTCGCAGGAACTGTTTCTGGCTGTGAACCGCAACATCGGACGCTGGGAGCCTGGGGCGGAGCACGGGTCATTTCGGGGATGGTTACGCCGCGTGACCCGGAACCTGGTCGTTTCCTGGGTGCGGCGGCAAAAACGACAGGTGACCTCCTCGTCGCTTGATCTCGATGAGTTGCTGGAGTCGCCGCCGGCAGTCGATGGTCTCGAAACGGGTGAACTCGATCGGGAACTTCGGCGAGCGTTATTTCACTTGGCGTCGGAACGGGTCCGGGCCGAAGTGCGTCCTCAGACATGGCAGGCGTTTTGGGAAGTCGCCGTCTCGGGGACTTCCGTCGCGGAGGTCGCGATTAGACTGGGAATGACCGCCGGAGCGGTGCGGGTCGCCAAGTGTCGCATCATCGCGCGGCTTCGCGAACTGGTCGCAGAAATGGAGAAGGGAACATGAACGGTCTGTGCTCACACGAACGGTTGGAACTCGCGCTGGCGGGGAAGCTCGATGCCGACGAGGAATCGACACTGCACCTCCATCTGGATGATTGCGAGTTGTGTGCGGCGGAAATGGAGCGGCTCGCGGGAGGCGAGCAAGCGAGCCGTGAAATCGCTTCGATGCTGATTCCCGACGACCTGGACGACGCCTTGCCGCTGCACGAGGAATGCTCCACGGCGGATTTCGTCGTCGATCACCTGGAACCGTCCGATGACCCGGCGGTGTTGGGGCGGCTGGGCGGCTATGACGTCCTCGATATCATCGGTCGAGGCGGCATGGGCGTGGTGCTCAAGGGGTTCGATCGCGAACTCAAGCGGTTCGTGGCGATCAAGGCGTTGGCTCCGCATCTCGCCCACAGTGCGCTGGCGAGAAAACGGTTTGCTCGTGAGGCCCAGGCGGCGGCCGCGGTGGTCAACCTGCACGTCATTGCCATTCATCAGGTGCAACCCAACGGGCAACTGCCGTTTCTGGTCATGCCGCTGCTGACTGGCGAATCGCTCGCTCAGCGACTGAAGGCGCGAGGGACATTGGAGCTGAAAGAGATTCTCCGCATCGGGATGCAGGCGGCCGAAGGACTCGCGGCGGCTCAAGGACAAGGGCTGATCCATCGCGATGTCAAACCGGCGAATATCCTGCTTGAAAAGGGAGTGGAACGCGCGGTGCTGACCGACTTCGGTTTGGCACGGGCCGCCGATGATATTTCGATGACGCGGTTGGGCGTCATCGCAGGAACTCCGGAGTACATGTCGCCGGAGCAGGCCCGCGGTGAGGCGCTCGATGGCCGCTCGGATCTGTTCAGTCTCGGCTGTGTGCTGTACGAGATGGCGACCGGCGTGTCGCCGTTCCGCACCGATTCGACGATGGCCACGCTGCGGCGGATCGTCGATGAGCAGCCCGCCGCGATGGCCTCGCTCGTTCCCGAACTGCCGCCGTGGTTCAGTCACATCGTCGAACGATTGCTGTCGAAAGCCCCGGCTCAGCGCTTTGCTTCCGCGAGCGAAGTCAGCCAATTGCTGGAGCAATGCCTGTCGCATCTTCAGCAACCC
>JBJXGA010000178.1:0-32719 GCA_046152955.1 Planctomycetales bacterium
TCCAGGTCTTCAGATTGTTCCAGTTGGTCCGGGTGATGAGCGCCTGACCGGCGGGCATTTGTGTCGGATTCTGTTCACCGACGCGCTGCCACAATTGGCTCTCCTCGAGGTTGCCGGCAATCACCATCAGGCCGCTCTGGCTGCCGCGCATCAATCGTTCAAAGGTCTCCACGGACAACCCTGTCTCGCGCACCCCCCGCCCTCCCCCGCTGTGACATCCCAGACAGAGATTGACCATGAAGGGGGCGATGTCGTTGATGAACGAGACTGTCTCGCCGCCGGTGGCCTTGGCGATGTCGATGGGGCCAGTCACCTTGGGGGTGGGGGGCTTGTCCTCATCCTCCTTCGACACCAATTCGGTCAGGGGCTTGGAATTGTCCCCATTGAACTTGGCCCCCGAGGCAATCCAGGTCCGCAATTTCTGGATTTCGTCCGCTGGCAAAGCCGCTTCCCGTTTGGGCATTCGTTGATTGGCCGGCGCGGTGATCCGCACGAGCATCATGCTGGCGTTGGGATTCCCTCGAACCACGAGCTTGCCACCGCACCCCTGGACGATTCCCGCAAACGTGTCGAGTCGCAAACCGGCGCTGGGCTTCGTTTCGCCATGACACTTCAGGCACCGCGCCACCAGAATCGGCGCGATGTCCTTTTCGAATGTCATGCCCCCGGCGTCGTGTCCGGTCTTCTTCTGTTTGAGGAGCGCCGTCCGGCGCTGTTCCAGCAATTTGAACACGCCGGCGATCGCTTTGTTGGATTCCTCGATCCCTGCCTCCTGGACGATCTTCTTGAGCTTCTGTTCCGACTCCTGAACCAGCTTCTCGGCTTCGTCCAGCTCTTTCTTTCCTACGAGCGCGGGAACGCGGCCCAGACCTTTGCGCACCTCATCGATCTGCTTCTTTTGCTCGGCCGTCAGCGCGGCCGACGCCGACCCAGGGAGGGCCAGACCGCCACAGGCAAAACAGAGCAGCCCTAGCCAGATGATGCGCGCTTGCATGGCAGATTTCCCAGGACAGCAATCGACCGCGTCCCACTTCCAGCGGCGCGGCTGCCACAAGCAGCCGCTCCGTACTTCTCCAAGCGTTGATTTTAGAAGGAGTTGCCGCAGTTGTGAAGCCGGGGTCGTTGTGTTAATAGTACGTGAACCGCGCATCGTTGTGCAAATTCCACGCCGAGATCGAGCGATCCGAGCGGGGGGCGTTTACGAGATCGCGCTGGTCCGCCGGGCCATCGGTCTGACAATCAGGCTTTCCATGACTCTGTTGTGCGATGAATTGTCCGCCAAGCGCGACCGCCTGCTGGAGACGCTGCGCGCCTGCGGCCGCGTAGCGGTCGCCTTTTCGGGGGGCGTCGACAGCGCGGTCGTCGCCAAAGGGGCGCAACTCGCCTGCGGCGATCGGGCGATCGCCATCACGGCGATCAGCCAGAGCCTGGCGAGTGGCGAGGGGGAGCAGGCCGCGGAGCTGGCGCGACAAATCGGCATCCGGCACCAATTCGTCACGACGCAGGAATTCGAGAACCCCGACTATCTGCGCAATGCGCCGAATCGCTGCTATTTCTGCAAGACTGAGCTGTACACGCGGCTGGAACACCTGGCGCCGGAATTGGGTATCGATGTGTTGGTGAACGGCGCCAACGTGGACGACCAGGGGGACTACCGCCCAGGGATGGTGGCGGCGGGGGAACATCAGGTCCGCAGCCCTCTCATCGAAGCAGGACTTTCCAAGTCGGATGTCCGCGCTCTGGCTCGACATTGGAACCTGCCAGTCTGGGACAAGCCGGCCTCCCCCTGCCTCTCAAGCCGCATTGCCTATGGACTGGAAGTGACTCCCGAACGGGTGGCGCGCGTCGATCAGGCCGAACGATTCCTGCGCCAGACGCTGGGCTTGCGCGAACTGCGCGTGCGACACGAGGCGCACGACCTGGCCCGGATCGAAGTTCCGATCGCGGGCCTGGCAAGGCTCGTCGATCCCGTGCTGCGGCAGCGGATCAGTCAACGCTTCCATGAATTGGGCTTCCAGTATGTGACGCTGGATCTGGATGGTTTTCGGAGCGGGAGCATGAATGCCGCGCTGCCGCTGGTGGAACTGACGCTGGCTCAGCAGCCGGCGCCTGCGGACCGAAGCCCGTCGAGAACAGAGTGAAGAAAGAGCGCAGCGCTTCTTGGCTGCGTTAGAATCCAGACAAATTTTTGGAGCTTACGCAATGTCTCGTAGCGATCTCTTGCGAATCGGCGTCATGGCGGCGTTGTTCTTTGGCAGCGCTTTGTCCCGGTCCGCCTCCCCTGCCCCGCCGGAGAAGAAACGCTCCGACGCCGAATTTCAGACGGAGCTGTTTGACGGCAAGTCGCTCCAGGGATGGACGATCGAGAACGGCTGCCAGGTGGGAGTTGAAGAGGGGGCGCTGGTTCTCCAGGAAGGGAACGGCTGGCTGCGGAGCGATCACCAGTACGCCGATTTCCGACTGCACGTCGAATGGAAAGCGGTCAAAGAGGCGGACTACGACTCGGGAATCTACATTCGCACGCTCCCCGGAGGCGCCCCGTTTCCCAAGTCGAGCTATCAGATCAACCTGCTCGACGGAGAAGAGGGGAACATCAAGAGTCTGAAAGTCGCTTCAAAGCCGGGGTTGGTCAAGAAGGGGGAATGGAACGCCTTCGATGTGACGGTTGAGGGGGACACCGTCTTATTGCAGATCAACGGCCAGAAGGCGTACCAGGCCTCCGGACTGAAGAATCGCAGTGGATATGTCGGCCTGCAGTGCGAAGTCCTCAAAGGGGGACGCTTTCTGTTTCGAAATCTGCGAATTACCGAACTGGGACACCGCGCGTTGTTCAACGGCAAGAACCTGACGGGCTGGACCGGCGTGGGGGATCCCGCGGAAAAGTGCTGGCTGGTTCAGGAAGGAGCGCTCGTCTGTACCGGAGCCCCCGGCCCCTGGATCCGCAGCGCCGAACAATTCGGCGACTTCAACCTGCGCTTGGAATATCAGGTGGCGGCCGGTGGCAACAGCGGGGTGTACGTCCGCGTCCCCGACGACGGCAACCATCATCGCGAAGATGAATCCATGCCCCCCGCCGGATTCGAAGTGCAGATCCTCGATGACAAGGATCCACAGTACAAGGAACTCAAGGACTTTCAGTACAGCGGGTCGGTCTATGACATCGCGGGAGCGGCGCCCCGCAACACCCGGCCGGCGGGAGAATGGAACACGCTGGAAATCAATTGTCACGGGCAGCATGTGACCGTCAGCCAGAATGGCGTGGTCGTCGCGAACGTTCAGGAAAAGAGCCATCCGCTGATCAAGCTTCGCAAGCAAGAGGGATTCCTGGGGTTGCAAAACCACAGCACGCAGGTGAAGTTCCGCAATGTGCGGATCGGCCCTGCGTCTTAGTCTGGATGATTCATACTGCGGGGCGAATTGCCAGCACCACGTTGAATACTAACCGGAACCGCAAGCCAGGGAACATGGGCGGCACTTCCTCGCTTGCGCTGCGGTTTGGTGTGTCATCATGAATACTCCGGGTTAGGCCGCTCGGGATTCTTCGGCGGAGGAGGTGGGACGCGACTCATCCAATAGCCGTTCCATCGCCTCCACCGTTCTGTCCGTCGCTCCTCGTTGTGCCAGCACCAGGGCCTGTGCCCGGCGACCCATCTGCTGTGCCTGGTCGGGATCGGCCAGCAGCTCTTCCAGCCTCCGCGTCAGCTCCTGCTGGTTGCCGACGACCAGAGCGGCCCCCTCCACCAGCAGCAGTTCCACGACATCCTTGAAATTTGCTGTATTCGGGCCGAACAGGACGGCGGCGCCGTATCCGGCCGGCTCGATCATGTTCTGACCCCCGCGCCGTGTCAGGCTCCCTCCGACAAACGCCACGGTCGCCAGCCCCCAGCAGGCCGAAAGCTCTCCCAGGGTGTCCAGCAGCACCACCGGCGCCCCGCTCGACACGGCGGCCCCGATCGCAGGCGCATCCTGCGTCACCTCTCCGGAGAACCCAGGAGTTTCCCCCCCCCTCCCCTGAGCGTCGCCCAGCGTTCGGGTCCGGCGGAGCAGCGGCAGCCGAAATTGCTCTTCGACCAGGCGCGCCACCTCTTCGAACCGCTCCTTATGACGCGGGACGAGGATCAGCCGCAAGTCGGGATGCCGGCGACGCGCTTGCAGCCAGGCGTGGATCGCCAGTTCTTCTTCGGGAGGCTGCGTGCTCCCGGCGATGAACACCCGCTCGCCGGGACCGATGCGCAGCGCCTCGCGCAAGGCGCGGGTTCGGGGGTTGGAGCGTTCGGTCTCCACATTGTCGAATTTGATAGAGCCGCTGATTGACAGCGTGCGGGGATCGGCTCCCAATTCTTCCAGGCGCTCGGCGTAAACACGATTCTGCATGAGCGCCAGCCGCAGACTCAGCAACATTCTTCGCACGAACGGGCGGATGCGGCGATAGCCCCGATGGCTCCGCTCGCTGATGCGGCCATTGATCAGCAGCACCGGAATCTCGCGGCGCGCGGCGGACTGGAGAAAATTCGGCCAGAGTTCCAGCTCAACCAGACCGATCAGGTCGGGGCGAATGCGATCCAGTGCCCGGTTGACTCCCCAACTGAAATCGAGGGGAAAGTACACGACTGACAGGTGGGGAAACCGCTCGCGCGCCACGTCGTGACCGGTGGTGGTCGTGACGGAAATGACGATCTCCAGGTCGGGACGACGCTTTGTCAGGCGGTCGACGACCGGCCGCAATTGCAACACCTCGCCGACACTGACGGCATGCAGCCACAGGCAGGGACGATCTCCCTCGCGACGGGGAAGCGCTCCCCATAATTTCTGCGACAGCCCGCGCCGGTATTTTCCCCGCGCCGACATTTGCACGACGATCCAGGGAGCCAGAACCGCCAGGAGCGCCAGATAGATCAGGTTGAGCAGCCAGGCGAACAACGGGAAGTCCTTTCCCAAAGGGGCGCCGGGGAGCGTTGGTTTGGCGAACAAACCGGTCCGGCGTTCCCAGTCATCAAACAATCAGCGACGTCCGTGGCAGACTTTGAATTTCTTGCCGCTCCCGCAGGGACAGGGGTCGTTGCGTCCCACCCGCTCCCCCCTGTTGCGGATCGGCTCGATCGGTTTCTCCTCTGCGGGAGGGGGATTGCGGGCGGGTTGATCGGATGCGGTGGGGTTGGAGGGTTCCGGCGGGGCGAAATTGTCAACCGGCGATTCGTGCGTCGTGGAGGTGATCTGCCACAACGAACCTACAAATCCCGGGCTCTCCTGTTCCAGGCGAAAAAACGAGCCGGTCACCTGCTGACCGATCCCCTTCCACATCGCTTCAAACGCCTTCATCCCCTCCCGTTTGTACTCCACTTTGGGATCTTTCTGAGCGTAGCCAACCAGCCCGATCCCTTGCCGCAAGTGGTCCATGAAATAGAGGTGGTCTTTCCAGGCGGTGTCCAACACCTCCAGCAGGAGCGAGCGCTCCGCCTCGCACAGTTCCGGGCGATAGCGGGCTTCGTACTCGTGAACCAGCTTGCGCCACGCTTCGTCGCGCGGCAGGGGAAGCAGCGTGGCGACGTCAAGCTGTGCGTGAAGTTCCTGCTGAGCCCAGGCGACCACGTCGTGCAACGGTTCGGGCTGCTGCACGCGCGCCTTCCACGAAGCGGCCCCGTTCCGTTCGCCATAGGCGCGATCGAAGAGTTGCTCGGCCTGGTCCAGCGATCGCGCCCGCGAATAATATTCCTGGCTGCACCGCGTGAGCACTCCCTGAATCGCCTCACGGGGTTGGCCGCGAAAGGCCTCCGGATCCAGATGTGCTTCAAACCGCGCGTTGGCCCAGCGGGCCAGCCCCTCGCGATCGTAGCGCTCGTTGCCCGAGCCGTGCTGCCCCATGAACCGCGACAGTCCCACCGAGACCGGAAAATGGACTTCCTTCGCGTTGTAGAGCTGGTCCACTTCTTTGAGAATCAGGTCCACCGCTTCCGCCGGGGACAATCCGGCGAACTGGTCGGGGGTGAGGTTCGTCAGCGTGTACTGATTCGCCAGCCAATGGCAGAGGGACTGGCGACCATAGTCCTCGGCCAGGAACTCCTTCACTGGCGACAGGTCGGCGCGCTCAATCGCTTCTTTGGCCCGTTCCAGCAGGTAATCCAAGAGTGCGTCGCGCCCGACTTTCTTCAATTCTCGGTCATTGGTGTTCAAGCCCCAGCGGGAATTGGCCCATTTGGACAAGCCCAGCCAGTTCCACTCCGATTCATCCTCAATCTCCCGCGGGAGGTCTTCGTCAATCTTGTCGCGGAGCAGATCTTCCGACTGGCTCAGCCACTCCTCCTTCAAGCGTTCCTCGACGAATTCCGCCCCCGTGTCCGGCAGATCCCCGGCGTCGATCTCGACCCCCGCCGCCTGCCCCATCCACTTGGCGCACGTTTCCCTCCCGTATCCAGGGTTCAACTGATCGGCTACCCCGGCGGCGATCTGTTCACGGAGCATGTCGAAGATGATCGTGCGGCAATCGCCCCCGTCCAGGATGTTCTGCCGGAAGGTGTAGACCCGCTTGCGCTGCTGATCCATCACTTCGTCGTAATCCAAGAGGCTCTTGCGCTGTTCGAAGTGCCGTTCTTCCACCCGCTTTTGCGCCCGTTCGATCTGGCGGCTGACCAGCGGACTTTCGATCGCCTCCCCCTCCTGCATCCCCAGCCGGGTGAGGACGTTTTTCACCCAGTCGCCAGCGAAGATCCGCATCAGGTCGTCTTCCAGCGACAGGAAGAACCGGCTGGAACCCGGATCCCCCTGGCGGCCCGACCGTCCGCGCAACTGCAAGTCGATTCGGCGGGCTTCATGCCGCTCGGTCCCGATCACGTGCAGTCCCCCCGCCTCGGCAACTTTTCGCCCTTCCTCGACCATTCCTTCCTCGGTCGCGATCTTCTTGGTCAGGGCGTCCCATTCCGGCTTGGGAATTTCCAGGCGGGTGGCATAGGTGTGCTTGAGCTGTTCCCATGCGGCCTGATCCGGATTGCCCCCCAGGATGATGTCAGTCCCGCGACCGGCCATGTTGGTGGCGATCGTGACTCCCCCCAGCCGTCCCGCCTGCGCGATGATGTCCGCCTCGCGCTCGTGGTGCTTGGCATTGAGCACCTCGTGCTTGATCCCAAACTTGGTGAGCATGTTGCTCAACAATTCGGATTTTTCGATCGACACCGTTCCCACGAGAATTGGCCGCCCCGAGGCGTGGACCTCGCGGATTTCTTCGACCACCGCGTGGAATTTCTCCGGCTCCGAGCGGTAAATCACGTCGGGAAAATTGATGCGGCTCATGGGGCGGTTCGTGGGGACCGCCACCACGTCCAGTTTGTAGATCTTCCAGAACTCGTTGGCTTCGGTCATCGCCGTGCCGGTCATCCCCGACAGCTTTTTGTACAGCTTGAAATAGTTCTGCAGCGTGATCGTCGCCAGCGTCTGGTTTTCGGCTTTGACAGTGACCCCTTCTTTGGCCTCGACCGCCTGGTGCAGGCCGTCGCTCCACTGCCGGCCTTTCATCAGCCGCCCCGTGAACTCGTCGACGATGATGATTTCCCCCTCCATCGACACGTAGTTCACGTCGCGCTTGTAGAGGTAATGGGCTTTGAGCGCATTGTCGATGAGGTGCGGCCATTCCATATTGCCCGCCATGTAGAACGTCCCTTCCACATAGCCGTGCTGGTTGGCGATCTGTTCCGCCATCCGCACCCCCTCGTCGGTCAGGTGGCAGGTGTGCTCCTTCTCCTTGACCTCAAAATGCACCTCGCGCTTGAGCTGCCGGGCCACCCGGTCCGCCTTACGGTATTTTTCGACGTCGTCGTGCGCCGGGCCGGAGATGATCAGTGGCGTCCGGGCTTCATCGATCAGGATGTTGTCGATTTCGTCGACGATCGCATACACCAGCGGCCCTTGCACCTGCCGCTCCGCGGTTGGCTTCATGTTGTCGCGGAGGTAATCGAAACCGAACTCGTTGTTTGTTCCGTAGGTGATGTCGCAGGCGTACGCCTGCACCTTTTCTTCACCTTCCTGATGCGACTGGATGCAGCCCACCGTCAGTCCCAGCCCCATGTACAGGGGGCCCATCCATTCCATGTCCCGCCGCGCGAGATAGTCGTTGACCGTCACCACGTGAACATGCCCGGCCAGTGCATTGAGGACCGCCGCCAGCGTCGCCACTAGCGTCTTCCCTTCGCCGGTCACCATCTCGGCGATCTTCCCCTTGTGCAGCACGAAGCCCCCGATCATCTGCACGTCGTAGTGCCGCATCTTGAGGTAGCGCCGCCCCGATTCGCGCGCGGCGGCAAATACCTCCGGCAGCAAATCATCGAGCGTCTCCCCCTTGGCCAGCCGCTCGCGGAAGCGGGTCGCCGATTGCCGCAGCTCCTCGTCTGACAAGGTTTTCCAGTGCGCCTCGTACTGGTTGATCTTGTCGAGAGTTGAGCCGGGGACCAGGGTGGTCTCCCCCCCCTTGCGGACGAAACCTAATCGCTTCATCTCACGTTCGTTCGACGCCCCGAATAGTCGGGTGATGAAGCGTTCAATGGAGGCGGTGAGGGCGATGAAGAAATCGCCGATTTTCTCCAGAAATTCCATACTGCTGCTCGTATTCGAGATCCATGAGCCGAGACGCCGTTGACCTTCCCAGCGGGAAGACGACTCGGGGGTTACACGATTCGTGCCAAACCGCCAGAACCCGAGCCTCCGCGTCCTACCTCCTGATGCGGTAAACTGCGCAAAGTTTAGGTCAGGACAGGATTTGGGTCAATCCCTCCCATCTTGGTCCGGGAACGGGTTTGAAGCGAGGGAAAGCCAGGCCACGGGAACCGCCAAATCTGGCCGGGCCCGCTACCTGCCGGATTGGCAGGCGGAGCGCCCCCCCCTGCCCCACAAAGAGGCGTGCTATCCAAGACGGTCAGACGAACAAATTCGGCGGATTGTCACCCGGCACTACTGCGAAGCAGTTGGACACGATCGCCTGGGGTCGCGAAGCGCCCCCCAGGTCAATCAGCCTCCCAGGTCGTTACCGCGAAGCAGTTGCACACCAACTTGGGCCTCTCAAAAATTGTCATCGCGTCAAAGATTGTCACAAAGGTCAAATGACAATCTTTGATGCAGGCACCGCAACTCATTGCCAAACAACCAGTTGCAGATTTCGCCTCGCCAGAGATTGTCAAGAATTCGAGAGTGGCCCGATTCTCCAAGGAAGGTCGTTGGAAGAAAGAACCAGGCAAAATGTCTCACGCGGAGGCGCGGAGGTCGCAGAAAGGGAGCTGGCGTTGGGTACGATCGAGCTGAGGCGGTAACCCATCGATAGCGTTCACAATGGAATCGTTTGGCCGACCACGGCCCGATCCTCTCCGCGTCTCCGCGTGAGCAATCGTGATCGCGAGATCGGTGGACGAACCTCCCGCGAAACCACTCAGTGTCCTTCGGTTCAAGCCGTTTTTTGGTTGCGGCACCAAGCCCGTGCTGCGACCTTTCGCCGTCGATCGATGTTTTCTATCCTGACAAACCTTATGCCTGCTTCTCCACACGCTCCACTCTGGAATCTCCGACCTGGGGTCACCTACCTTAACCACGGTTCTTTCGGTCCCTCGCCGCGCTCCGTGCAAGCCGCGCGGCACGAACTGGTCGACCAACTGGAAAGTGAACCGGTCGATTTTCTGGTCCGGCAGCTCGAAGATCGGCTCGACGCGGCGCGCGAGCGGCTGGCTACGTTCGTGGGAACCAAGGGGCGACATCTGCTGTTTGTCGACAACGCCACGTTCGGAATGAACATCGTCGCCCAGACCTTTCCGCTGGCCGCCGGCGATGAAGTGCTGGCGACCGATCATGAATATGGGGCGGTTCTGCGGATTTGGCGGCAGCAATGCCAGCGAACGGGAGCGGCCCTGGTCGTCCGAAAACTCCCCACACGGTTTGAATCTCCGGAGGAACTGGCCGATGAACTGCTCGCGGGGACTACCCCCCGGACGCGGCTCCTGGTGGTCAGTCATGTGACCAGCCCCACTGCGGTCATTCTTCCGGTCCGGGAGATCTGCGCCCGAGCGAGGCAACTGGGCATCGCGGTCTGCATCGACGGTCCGCATGCCCCGGCGGCTGTTCCGGTCCACATCGATCAATTGGGGTGTGACTTCTACACCGCAAGCTGCCACAAGTGGCTTAGCGCCCCGTTCGGTTCAGGGTTTTTGTACGTTCATCCCCGATGGCAGGGGGCCGCCCGACCGGCGATTGTGAGCTGGGGGAACAGTCTCAGCGGCCGCGCGCCGCAGTGGTCGGACGAGTTCAACTGGTCCGGAACGCGAGATCCGTCGGCGTTCCTGTCGATCCCGGCCGCGATTGACTTTTTGGAACAACTTCCGCCTGTTGCCATCGAGGGGGAATCGCTCGTCGCGTCCGTTTGCGGAATCGCTGGCTTCCGGCAATATGCCCACGATCTGGCGCGCTACGCGCGCCGAAAGATCCAGGAGGTGACGCAACTGGAGCCTCTGGTTCCCGACCGCCCCGACTGGTATGGCCCGATGATCGCTCTCCCGCTCCCGGCGAGTATCGCTGAGCCTCCCGCGACTCACGTCCATCCCTTGCAGCAAGCGCTGTGGGAGCAGTTTCGGATTGAAGTGCCAATTGTCAATTGGCAGGGACGCCGGTACGTGCGAGTCTCCTGTCATCTGTACAACGCGCGCGACGACATCGACCGACTGGTTGACTCGCTCCAGTCGCTGCTAGCGACGCCAAACTGAGCGTTGCCTGCGTTGCTGGCAGGATTGTCGGCAACATTTACAGTCCGCACGGAAAAGTAGCGTCTGCGCGACGCTCATCCGTACGACGACAACCCCCGGCGAGTCACTGTAAAGATCGATGCCACAGCAGGTTGGCGTTGTCAATCGAAGGGGGAGGCAAAACGACCGGCGGTTCGGCATGCCATCTGCGTTGGGAAGGGACCAGTCGCGGTGATAAATCCACTTCCTTCTCAGGACACCGGCTCTGCCGGTACACGAGCATGAATACCCTGGTCGAATCCGAGAACCTGCTGCAACTGGAACAACACATTCAAGACCGCGTCGGAGGACGCGTGCGGAACCTGCGCGCCTTTCATCGCGACGGTCAATTGGTCCTGGAGGGGTTCAGCCCCACGTTTCATGCCAAGCAACTGGCGACCCACGCGGTCCTGGAATTCGGCGCCGGCGACGAACTGGTGAACGAAATCCTGGTCGAACGGCGGCTGATGTAGCGTCCGGCGACGCGGAGGCTCAACTGGCTGGTTCCCGGCGGCGGGGCGTGATATTCTGCCGAGGGTTTGACCACTGGTTCTCACTCTCCTCGCAAGGCGCCCCGTGCATGATTCTCGATCGTCTGGACAACGCGCAACGCTATGCGCTTCTGCATCCCGGTTTTCAACAGGCGTTTGCATACCTGAAGCAGACCGACTTCCAAGGGATGCAACCCGGTCGGCACGATTTGGATGGGACACGCTTGTACGTGATGCTCAACCAGGGAGACGGACGCGGACGAGACGGAGTCAAGCTGGAAGCACACCGCAAGTACATCGACATTCAGTACACGGTGATAGGCGCAGAAGAAATTGGCTGGCAGCCGTTGGCGGCCTGTTCACAGGTTGACACCCCCTTCGATCCAAAGGCCGATTTTGGCCTCTTCGCCGACCGCCCCACCGCCTGGGTCGCCGTCCCCCCCGGCACGTTCACGATCTTCTTTCCCGAAGACGCCCACGCTCCCATGGCCGCCCTCGTCGGCAGCCCCTTGCTCAAAGCGGTCATCAAGGTCGCCGTCGATTGGCAGTGAGCCACCACGTGGGTGACGCTGCCAGCGTCGCCAATAGAAGGGGCGTCAATCCGCAGGAGTGTTCACGACGTGGACACCGGAAGGGTCACCAATTCGAACCAGTTTTCAGCTCGTGGACGCTGGCAGCGTCCAACACGGGCAGCGTCGCCGATGGAAGTGTGATCCGCGCCGTTACGGCGATGCAAAATGCACGTTCACCTGATCGTGCATTGTGTACAGTCGGTATTGCTTGCCGTCATGCACCAGCATGCCGCTCGACTTGTTCTCGCGCTCCGGCAGCAAGGGATTGCCGGGGTACTTTTTCCAATGGACCAGGTCGGTCGAAACCGCCACGTTGGTGGTCCACAGCCGCGGTTTGTCCACCACGCCGCTCCCGTGGTAATAGCCGTAATAGCGTCCTTCGTGCCGGATGATCTGGTTCATGGCGATCATTTGGCGGTCATGCGCCGCCGGACCGGGTTTGAGGACCGGTTCATTCTGGACGTTTGTCCAGATTTTGAGGTCGCGGGACCGAGCCAGCCAGACTCCGGCATCGCGGCGTTCATAAAACAGGTGCCACACGCCGTCTTCGTGCCAAACGGTGGGTGTGCCATACGGTCCCGCTTCGATCGGTTTTCCGGCAGTCGTCCGGACGTCGAGCGTCCCCTCCTGTTTCCAGTGCAGGCCGTCGCGCGATGAAAGCCATTGCGCTTGATCCTTTTCCCCCTCGGCGAACATCAGGTACGTCTCTCCCTGCTGCACGACCTGCATGTCCTCGATCCAGTTCTTGCCGTCGAGTGGATTTCCTGGCGATCGAGTCCAGACGAGTCCATCGGGAGAGGTGGCATGTCCCAAACGCCGGGTTCCATTCGACGTCCCGTCATAGCCGGTGTACCACATTCGCCACCCCTGCGGTTCGCGAAGAATCCAGCCCCGCTCGCGAATCTTGACGTCCCACCCCCCTGCCCCGGTCGCGGTGAACACAGGATTGCGCTCCGCAGCGTGGAAATTGACCAACTCCCTGGGAAACTCCTCCGCCCCCAGCCGGGCGGCAACGATCACCAGAGCAACCAGTGCCCATCCCGCTCGAAAGCAGCCTCGAAGTTCTCCAATCATCAACGCTCCATCAACGTGTAAGGAATCTGAAATTTGAAATCTGAGATTTCAAATCTGAAACCAAAAGCCACAAGACACAAAACTCAGAACTCACCCCTCAAAAATCCAGCACCGCCCAATACAGATGCTGGCGATCGCCGGAGAGTCGGACTGTCTCCAGCATCACTTTGACGTCCGGCTTGACGAAGTCATTGAATTTTTGAGTCCCATTGATTCGGACCCCAACGCGCTTTTCGAAATTGATTCCATTGACGGTCGGACAGAGCCAGACGCGGTGTTTGGACGCTCCGGTGCCGATGACCACCGTGTTCGATTGGTCGATTTGCACATTGACGTTTAGGGGAGTGATCCGGCGGCGTTTTTCCGCATCCCAGTCGATGTCGCCGATTCCTTTGGGGAGCCCTTCGAACTCATACCAGAAGAAGTGATTGTCGGTGGCTCGCAGCGTTTTCATGTCGATTTTCTTGGGGGGGGACCGCGGCGGTGGCGCGACATCCAGTCGAACAGTTTATGGATTTCGGAATAGAAGCTGTCCTGGCCCGCGCCGGTGAATTCGACATAGATCAGATTGAAATTTTGCAGCAGCATCCGCATCAGCTCTTTGGTGTTGCGGGACACGGTGTCGCGATCGAGTTCCCCCGAGATAAAGTACAGGGGGAGATTGCGGGCGTTTTCCCAGTAGAACTGGCAATGCCGGTCGCTGGTGGCGGCGATCGGAATGACTCCCGCAAACCAGTCGGGATGCGACAGCCCGATATCGAACGCGGCATCCCCCCCCATCTGATGTCCGGAGAGAAAGACGCGGTTTGAATCGACGCTGAACCGGCGGCGCGCGTCCCGGATGGCCCCCAGCACGATCTGGTGCGTGCGGGGACTGAAATCGTAATGCGCCTGCGCCGCCTTGGTCGTGTATTCGGGAGCGATGACGATGTACCCATGGCGCTGCGCCTGACCGATCTTTTCCTCTCCCCCTCCCCAGAATGCCAATTCCTGCGCTGGCGTCATGTTGTTGCTGTGGAGCGCGACGATCAGCGGGTACTGGTGTTCGGGGTGATACTCCGGAGGGAGCATCACCGAGTAGGCGATCGGCGGCTCGTCTTTGGGACTGCCAACCTGGATGCGAACCACCTTGCCCGGTTCGGCGCCGGCGGGATCGAGCGCCGGCGGAAGCAGCGGAATGAGCTGCGCGATCCGTTCGGCGCTGAGTCCTTCCAGCGCTTCCAGTCGTTCGCGAATTCGGCCCCGCTCCAGCTCTCCGTCCGGCGTAGTCCGCAGATAGTCCAGCACCAAAAACCTCGCCTGCCACAGGCGGAGCGCCTGGTCCAGCTCGGGGACTGCGTTGGAGCTGCCGACCACCCAGCCTGACAACGCCAGCGCCAGTTTCTCATCTGGCTTGAGCGTGTTGTCGTCCGCCAGCTTGCGAAAGGCGTCCAGCCGATCAAAATTCGTGTGGTTCATCCCTTCTGAAATCTCGACGCGCCGCGGTCCGACATCCACCAGCCGCGGGTCGTCTTTAAGCTGCGCTTGCAGCTCCGCCAGTTGCGATTTGACCTGTTCGGCCTGTTCCCGCTCGATCTCATAGCGGGTGGAGATGTCGCGGACTTCACGCAGAAGGGGAGCGGCCACCTGGTCCACGGGGAAACCGCGGGCGTTCTGATAGGTGAACCGGTGCTGTCCCGCGGCGCGGCGCAGTTTGAGCTCGCTGAGCAACTCCTGCGCGATGGCCTGCTTGAGAATCGACTGGGCCTCCCGGACCGTTTCGGCACGTTCCGCCGACTCCTTGGCGATCGCCTCCAGTTCGCGTTGCGCGGGACCGTATAGTGCTGCTTCAATATAGAATCGCGCAATCTTCAGTCGGTGGTCGGGATCGTTTCGGGGGTTGGCCTGCCGGAGCATCGCGTCAAGAACGTCGATCTTCATGGAACTGGTGGCGATCGCCGTTTCCCAGGTGTAATCGAGCGCTGTGACCTTGACGTACTCAGGAGTGATTTCGGTCACTCCCTGAATGACCGTCAGATTCTTGGATGGCGCTTCCAAAACCACCGTCCGCCGTCCAAATTGATCGAACGGGGGCGGCGTCTTGACGTAGGTTCCGACCACCCCGATGACTCGTCCGCTTCCCGATCGCTTCTGCTGCGGAATCCGAAACGCCTCGCTCCGCCCCAGGTCGATGTCTTTATTCACTTGCTCCTTCTGGCGCTGCGAGACGAAGTACCGCTGCAGCGGCGTCGAGACCATCAGGATCGGAAAGCTGGGGATCGGTCCCTGCTTGGCTCGCTTGGGGCCGGTGACCAGCGTTTCAATATCGGTGAGCGTCCCTCGTAGCGTCACGCCGTTCTTGAGCACCACCTCCCCCGCTGGCAGGACCAGCGCCAGCTCCGGCGCGAGCACGATGATCGAGGCGACAGCCAGCTTGATTCCCAGACTGCGGTTCATCCCCCCCCGACCGTCCATTTGATCCCCTCGACTGAATGAATGCCTGTGGCCAGGCAATGCCATTTTGTCTCCTCTCTACCGCTTCGAGGATTATCGGGAAATCGACGGATCAAGGGAATAGGAATCGGCGCGAAGTTCCGTTCAAAACGCCGCGGCGTGGCGTCCCGCCCGGGAATCCCCTGCCGCTTCAAACCGTCCCTCCGGGTGGATGCGGATCAGGCTGGGAGCCCACAATGGACCGGTCGAGCGTTCGACGGTGTGGCCCCGACGTTCCAAATCCTGAATCGTCGCGTCATCCGCTTCGGCATGGATCAGCAGGCTCCCCAGCCTGGGTGGAGTTTGCCGGAAAGATCCCAGGAGATGATTCGTACCAAACCGGACCGCCTTCATCGACTCCGCGGGGGAGAGGCCGAAATCGATCTGATTGAGCACCGCTTGCAGCGCCGCCTGGTCCTGGCCGTCTCCTCCGGCGACGCTCACGGCCAACACCGGCTTCCCATCTTTCAGGACGAGAGTCGGGGTGAGGGTGATCCGGGGGCGCTTTCCCGGCACAATGCAATTGGGGTGTCCTTCCCAGGTATTGAAACTCTGCAACCGGCTTCCCAGCCAGACGCCGGTTTCTCCCGCCTGAACGCCGCTCCAGCCGCTGGGGGTGGCGACCACCACGTTGCCCCAGCGATCCGCTGCGGCGCAGGTCGTCGTGTCCTGCACCGGACCTGCCAGTCCGCGGCGTTTCTCCCGCTCTTCCAGCAATGGGGCGCCCCGTCGCGGATCGCCGGGACGCTGTTCGAGCGAGGCGCGCCGGGGGTCAATCAATTGGCTCCGCCCCTTGGCATAACCCTGCGACAGCAGCGCCTCCAGCGGGACGTCGACGAACAGCGGGTCAGCGTAGTAAACATCGCGATCCGCCAGCGCGAGCTTCATCGCCTCCAGCGTGATGTGAATCGTCTCCGGACGATTGTGGCCCAGCGCCGCCAGGTCAAACCGCTCCAGGAGCTGCAACGTCTGCAGCAGGTACGGCCCCTGCGTCCAGGGGCCGCATTTGTAAACGGCATGACCCCGGTAGTTGATGCTCACCGGTTCTTCGACGCGGGTGACGTGCGTCGCCAGGTCTTCGTAGCGGATCAAGCCCCCATGCTGTTCGCACCAGGCGGCCAGCTCCCGCGCCAGAGGGCCGCGGTAAAAATAGTCGGCGGCCAGCCGCAAGCCACGGAGACGATCGCCACCCCCCTGCCCTTCGGCGCTCGTCAGCCGCCGGAGCGTCCGGGCCAGCAATGGGTGCCACTCAACCTGCCCGCGATCAAGCAGGCGCAGCGTCGGTTCGGCCACTTGTGCCAGAGTCCGCGTTCCATACCGCGCCAGCAAAGTCACGACGGCATCAAACGCCGCCGGCACGGCAGCCGGCTCCAGCCCCGACGCAGGAATCCCCCCATCCCCTGCGAAGTGCGCGCGGGTCGCCAGCCGCGGCGCCACTCCCATCCCGGCCAGAACTTCGACCACGTTCCGCTGTGCGTCATAGACAATGATTGGCACTTCGCCGCCAAAGCAAAAGCCCCCCGCATCAGTGACACTCAGCGCGAGAATCGTCGCCGCCCCGGCATCGGCGGCATTCCCCCCCTGCTGCAAAATCTCCAACCCCGCCGCCACCGCCTCGGCTCCGCCAGCGCTGATCGCCCCCAAAGCCCCAGCCCCCTCCGACCCCGGCAACGGCTCCGCGGCGCGCGACACCGCTCCTGCCGAAATCAGAACCAGAATTGCGATCAGCCAGAGTATTCCACTCGTCACACGATTCCCGCGCATCGGTTCGTCTCCCTGGGGAACTGGTTCGCTTGATAACGGCCTGGAGATTAGACCGCGCTCGCGGGAATTTCCAGTAAACGAATGGAATCCATCCAAATTTTACCGCGGTCAAAGCGGCGACGTAGTGCGTGGGGGCGCTGTTGCTGTTCCCCCGCCAACCTCCTGGATTTCTGAGAAATCCAGCGACATGTAGGCGGATTTCTCCGAAATCCGCGTTCGACGTTCGATTCAGCCACCGGCTCCAAGGAGACCGAATTCATCCCGTTGACCCAGATCTCAGCACCGGTCACAATCAACACAGAATTTGCTCCCAAACGCACACTGTACCGGGGAGTCCGACGGATGCGAAAGTGGATCGCTCGATGCGGCTGGCGGCGAATTGTGTGGACCGTTGTGGCAATGGTTCTCGTCATCGGCCCGTTTCGATTTCACTACTTTTCCGTGTGCGGCGATTGCGGAGCGGTCCGGAATTCGTCCGAGCGCCAAATTCCGGTGTTTCCATTTCCGTACTGGAGGTCGCACGCGATTCAAGAGACCGTGCTGTCCCGGACTGTGGCACGATTGGGCCTGATCGGCCAGCATGAACATCGCTGGCTGTTTGGTCACGGCGGGGGCAATGGCATTCAGTGTGCGCTGGGAAGCGGGCGGCACATTCGTAAGTCTGCCGATTCGGATCTGGTGGCCATTTTTCTGGAGAACACGTGGGAGTACGAAGGAGAAGAGTCGGCTGGCGAATGGCTGGCGTTCGCCCTGAGTCCGGACGATAGCCAGCGGATGTGGTCCGCGCTGAGCCTAACAAAATTTCCGGAGGTAGGATGCACATCGACAGATGAGTATCGCGCCTGGCGGACGGCTGCTGCCGAGAACCTTGTGAATGACTGACCAAATCGATTTGAAAATCCGTGCCGGACGGGTTGTTTGTCCGGGCAGCGGACTGGACACTCGGGGTGAAGTGGCTGTCCGCGGCGAGCGCATCGCCTATGTCGGATCGTTGCCGTCCGGGAATGCACCCATCCAACTCGACTTTCCCGAGGGCATCTTGTTGCCGGGGTTGATTGACCTGCATGCGCATCCGGCGCGCTCTGGATCGAGGTGGGGGGTGGACCCCGATCGGCATTGCCTGGCGCGGGGGACCACCACCGTTCTCTCCCAAGGGGACGCCGGGGCTGACTTCTGCGATGACTATGTTCGCGAAACGATCGAGGGGTCTCGGACGCGGGTCAAGTTGGCGCTCAACCTGTCGGCGACGGGGGAAGCGGGACCGGGGGGATGTTTCGAGCGTCTGGAGTCGATTGATCTGCCCCGCTGCCTGGCGGCGGTCGAGCGCCATCGAGAACACATCTGGGGACTATCGGTCAATCTCAGCCATCATTGCTGCGGCCAGACCGATCCGCACGAGGTGCTGCGGCGGGGGCTGGAGGCTGCCACCCAGGCGAATCTGCGATTGCTCATTGGGCTGCGCCGCCCGGACGACTGGCCGCTCGCGGATCAATTGAAAAGGCTCCGTCCCGGCGACGTGGTGACGTATTGCTATCGCCGCGCGCCGCATTGCATCGTCGAGGCCGGGCGGGTGCTCCCTTGCGTCCGTGAAGCGCGTGCGGCGGGGGTGTTATTCGATGTCGGACATGGTACGGCGTCGTTTGCGTTTGAGGTGGCGGAAGCGGCCATTGCCGACGGGTTCGTGCCCGACACCATTTCTACCGACTTGCAGCGGGGACACATCGGGCAGACCCCAGTTCATGACTTGCCTCTGGTGATGTCCAAGCTCCGCGCGGCCGGGATGACCGAAGCGGACCTGTTTGCCTGTGTCACCGCGACTCCGGCGAGAATCCTCGGACTGACGCGCCAGACCGGCATGCTGCGCCCCGGCCTGGCCGCCGACATGGTGGTATTGCAATGGAGTCCAGCTCCCGTGCCACTGTTTGATGCGCACGGTCAGACACGAATGGGGCAACTCCTGGAACCCGTGGCGACGGTCCGCCGGGGCACGTTGGTGCGACCGTGCGAAGCGGCCTCTTGAATCGGGCACGTCTACGTTCCCGCCGGAACCTCCAAACCGGCGGGCACAGTCCGCTGGGGGTCGATCCACAGCCACAACAACCCGCCGAAGACGCACACCCCGCACGCCACCTGCAAAGCGACGTTCCAGTCGAAGAGCCGCGCCAGCATCGGACTGAAAATCGGCGCGAGCAGACCGACGGCGTTGCCGCTGGTATTGATGAACGAACCGGCCAGTCCTCCCTTGGAACCTCCCAGATCGTTGGCTGCCGTCCAGAAAATCCCTTCGCAGATCCCCAGCGAACCCAGCGCCAGTGCGAACCACCATTTGACCATCTCTGGACTTTCCGAACCCAATCCCACGAGCGTGAATCCAGCGCACAACCCCATCGAGGCCATCGCCAGCAGGCGGCGGCCCCAGCGGAAGCCACACCAGCGGCACAACAAATCCGTACACAGCCCCCCCACCGCCATCCCCACCGCCATCGCCAGCATCACCACAAACGCCGCATTGCGACTCTCGATGGGGGGAAGTTTTTGCACTTGCTCGAAGTAATACCCAATCCAGTAGAAGAACAGGTATTGGAAGTAGCTGACGGCGGAATAACTGACCGTCACCAGGACGAAGCTTCGATCAGTGAGAAACGCCAGCAGTTCGTGGAGGGGAGCGATGGGGCTCGATCGCCGATCACCGCTGGCGCCGGTATTGGCGATGAGTTGAAGGTTGCCGTTCACGGCATTCGAGGCGGGATGATCGCTGGCAGTCATCCTCCAGACAATGGCCAGCAGGATCATCGCGGCACCGGAGACGACGCACGCCAGCGGCCAGTCGAGCCAGTCCATCAGCCGACCAAACGCCGGGTAGGAGAGGGCAATCCCCAGCAGAGCGCCGGCTGTGACCAGCCCGTTGCCGGTCGACCGACTCCCGGGGGGCATCCACAACGAGACGCTTCTCGCCGCACCGGGATGCAGCGTCACGCACGAAGCGCCGGCCAGCCCGCGGATTGCCAGCAGCGCCAGCCACAACGTCTGCCCGGTGAGTCCAAGCCACCCCACGACTCCGGTCAGAACCACGCAGCTTCCCATTCCCAACCCCATCCAGGTCAATGCCGCCGTCGGTCCGATACGATCGATGAGCCATCCTCCCGGCAACATCAGCAGCGTGTAGACCATCAGGAACGCGGAGTAAACGTAGCCCATCTGCTCTTCGGAAAGTCCCTGACCGCGTCCCGGTATTTCTGAACCATCTTTCGAACTATCAAGTGACCCATCGTCGGGATCATCTTCCGTCTGGTCGCTCGACGGGGCCGCAGCGTTGGATTTGTCGAGTGCTTTCTTGCTCTTGTCGATCAATCGCTCGCTCCCCACGACCGACATGCTCGTCCGATTGAAGTGCCCCAGGGCGGTGAAACCCATGAGCATGAGCAGGATCAGCCAGCGGAAGTTGGGTGCCGAAGAGATGGGCATGGGAAGGATGAACGATCAAGGATCAAGGATGAAGGGAGGAGGTTAGCTGATTCGGTATCGGTGGGGTATGTCGGGGGGGAGGCGATAGCCGACCCCTGGGGTGGTGGGAAGCGCGATGCGGCCGTCGATGACCGGGAAACCGGCCTCCTGAAGTTCGCGCCGGAGCGGGGATTCATAGACTTCCGCCGGGGCGTATTCAATGAACGGGGTGACTGGGGAGTAGGCGGCCAGATGGACCGTCGCCGATCCCAGAATCTGCGTCGACCAGTTTCCCGGACAGACCAACGCTCCGCGGGCCTGCGCCAGTTCCACGATGCGCTTTGCCTCAGTCAGGCCACCGCAAGTCGTCATGTACGGCTGCACGACGCTCACCCTTCCGCGATCCATCATCTCCAGAAATTCCCAACGGGTGACGCCATGCTCTCCCATCGCCAGCGGGATCGGTGTCTGCGACGCGAGCCGCGCGTAAGGCTCCGGGGTGTCGACCGGGAACGGCGTTTCAAAAAAGTAGATATCCAGTTCTTCGAGTTGGCGGCAGACCCGCAGGGCGGTCGGCACGTCGTTGAACAGGTAACCGACGTCGACCATCAGCGTGGCCTGCGCCCCGAGCGCTCGGCGCGTCCGCCGCGCCAGTTCGACAACGTCTTCCGGCGTGGAAATCATCGGTTCGACCTTGAATGCCCGGTAACCCAACTCCGCCAGCCGTTCGGCCCGCGCCACCTGCTGGGAAAACATCTCTTCGCCCCCCCACACGTCGGAAACGATCGTGCAATAGGGAGTGACCTGCGTCGGGAGCACCGCGGCGGGGGTCTGAAATGGTCCGCGCTGCACTCCTCCCAGCAGTCGCCATACCGGTTCCCCCAGTCGCTGACCGTGTAAATCCCAGAGCGCCACATCCAGCGCCCCGAGAATCATGATCTCCCAACCGCGGCGGTTCGTATGGATCAGCGCATCCCACATCCGCTGCCAGAGCCGCTCGGGATGGGCCACCTCCTGACCGATCAGCAGCCGCCCGAAATGCGTCTCCGGTCCACCGACGGTGGCCTGGACGACCCCCGGCGGAACGCGAAACACTTCAGAGAATCCAACCAGCCCGGCGTCGGTGTGGATGCGGAGACAGGCCAGCGGTTCTACCCCTCCCTTGTCCGGGTCGATCTCCGGTCCGTCGCCGATGACGAATGTCTCCAGTGCCGTGATTCGCATGCGGTTCCCTTGTCGACCATTCCCATACTGCCAAAGCCGCCTGGGTCTTCGGCGCCATCGACATTGGCCCAGTCATCGATTCGGACAGGTCGGCAGTTCTGACGCCCCTTCCCGAGAGGCGATGATCGTCCCTCGCCCGCGGCTAGGCAACTGACCGGCGCCTCATTGACCGGCACCGCAGGCGTCACTTTGACTCAGGGGAGAGCAGTTTGTCAAACAGGAACGCATTCCCGTCGGCATATTTCCGCGATTGCGAAAAACCGGGGATCACCAGATGGCACTCATGCCCCACCTTGTCCGTCGGGTCGATCGATGTCTGACCCACCTGGACGGCAGCCGCGCAAACGCGGGTTGATTCACGCCGCACCGGATCGGCTGCGTCCGGATCGGCCAGGTCGTCGTGCAGCAGCAGCCACATCGAGGTGCAGGCCCCCGCGCTGGGGCCGGTCAGCGCGAGGCGCTCTGGATTGACGTTCCATTCGCGAGCCCAGGATCGCAAAAACTGAATGGCCCGCGCCGCATCATGCACCGGGGCTGGCAGCGGGTGCTCGGGAGTCAGGCGGTAGTTGATCGCGGCAAAGGAGATTCCCCGATCGAGAACCGGCTGAATCGGCGGCCCCTTCTGCCGTTTGTCCCCTTTCACCCACCCGCCGCCATGAATGTAGACCAAGAGCGGTCGCGGGCCGACTCCCTCCGCCCGCCAGAAATCCAGCACATTGCGCGGATGCGGCCCATAGGAGACCTCCGCAAAAGTCGCCTCCGGCGGACGCGGGGCGTCGTCGCCGAGCGCACCGGGAATCCAGCGGGCAAAGAGCAACAGGGCCACGGCGAATACAAATTTCGTCAAACGCATGTGACAATTCATACATTACCTGCGCCACAGTGCCGTCGTCAGCCGAATGCGATCGTCCATTCCCTGTTCATAGGCCTCGCCGGCGAATGTCGGCTGCGTTCCGGTCGATTCGAGATCCCCCACCAGTTTTCCGCTGCGCGTGCGGCCGCGCATTTTGAGGACGAACAAATCCTGCAACTGGTACTTGTCCCCTTCCAGGCCGCACGCTTCGGTGATGCGGGTGATCCGCCGGGAGCCGTCTTCGGAAAATCGGGAGAGCTGCACGATCAGGTGAATCGCCGAGGCGACCTGGGCGCGCGCCACGTAGATGGGAATCTCCACGTCGGACATGAGCGACAGCGTCTCCAGCCGAACCAGCGCATCGCGGGGCGTGCTGGCATGCACGGTGGTCAGGCTTCCGGCGTGTCCGCTGATCATCGACTGGATCATGTCCAGCGCCTCGCCCCCGCGAACTTCCCCCACGATGATCCGATCGGGGCGCATCCGGAGCGATGCTTTGAAGAGCTGCCGGATTGACAGCCCTCCTTTGCCGTAGGAGTCCGCCTGCTGCGCCTCGAGATACAGTGTGTGCGACTGCTTGAGCCGCAATTCCGAGCTGTCTTCGATGACGACGATCCGTTCCTGGTCGGGAACCGCGGTGGAGAGGGCGTTGAGCAGCGACGTTTTGCCAGTGCCGGTTCCCCCGGCGACGATCAGGTTCTTATGCAAGCGGACGCAGATTTCGAGAAACTCCCGGGCGGCTTCCGAGACGCTTCCCAACCGCACCAGTTCGTCCAGGTCCATGACGTCGCGGGAGAATTTTCGGATGGTGAGGTAGGTTCCGCGGCGGGCGCTGGGGGGGATGACGGCGTGGACGCGCGATCCATCGGGGAGCCGCGCATCGAGGATCGGACGATCCTCGTCCACTTCGCGTCCGACGTATTGGGCCACATTGTGGACCGCAGTGAGGAGCGCGTCTTCGCTGTCGAACCGGGCGTCGGTGAATTCCAGCTTGCCCCGGCGCTCGATGTACACTTCGTCGAAGCCGTTGACCATAACTTCCGTAATCGTCTCGTCATCGAGCAGTTCGCGGATGGGGGCCAGAAAATAGCCCAGGCTGGCTTCAAAAATGGCTTCGCGGGACATCACATCGCTCCGGTGGCTGTGGGGCCGACAGAACAAAATGCCCCGCCAGCCGCTTTCCGAGTCTATGCCGCACGAATGGCGTTCGACAAGTCGGGTGGCGAGTTGACCGGGAGGGCGAACGTCCTCGTGAGCCGTCGCTGTGGGTGGCGCGTGACGGAAACGCTCCGCTGGGAAGTGGCAGGCTCTTGGCGAGAGGTTCTTCGCTGCCCATCGGCGAGCCACACGTTTCTTGAATGCACATTGGCGGCTCGGGTGGAACCTCGCCCTCCCGAACGGCGCGACGAGAGGGCGAACGTCCTCGTGAGCCGCCGCTGTGGGTGGCGCGTGACGGAAACGCTCCGTTGGGAAGGGGCAGGCTCTTGGTGAGAGGTTCTTCGCTGCCCATCGGCGAGCCACACGTTACTTGAATGCACATTGGCGGCTCGGGTGGAACCTCGCCCTTCCGTTCGATCCCTCCCGTCAAGTCGGCAACGGTCGCGGAACAGCGATGAACTCCGCTGTCGAACCTCCGGGGCCGCCGGGTAGGCGGGCCGGGTTGTTGAGACGCTCGATGATCGCTTGCAGTTCGTCCCACACCCTGTCCGGAATCTCGATCCCTCGCTGCAATCGGTCGCGGCGGTGGCGATGTTCGATTTCGCCGGGGATGTAGACCTCTGAAAAACCTTCGGCGGGAGGGGACGATTTGACATAGGCCATCATCTCACCGACGTGCCGCGCAAATTGATCCCGCGGCACAAACCGTTCAATATTGAGGGCCAAGAGAAACAACCCGGTCCCATTCGCCGGATCGGCATCCGCACGACGTGGAAAGCCAGCCGCCGACAGCACCCCGGCCAGCAGGTCGACCATGAAGGCCAGGGAGAAGCCTTTGTGCCCGGACGATCCGCCAAACGGCAGGATGGCCCCGCGCGGCGATCCGTACAATTGGGTGGGATCGTTCGTGGGCCGGCCGGCCGGATCGACCAGCCAGCCGTCCGGGACCCGTTTGCCGCGCTGGACGGCGTCCCGCACTTTGCCCTCTGGAACGACGCTCGTGCTGAAATCGAGGATCACCGGAAACTTTCCTGCCGCAGGCGCCCCCATCGCAAGCGGATTGGTCGACAACCGCCCTTCCCTTCCCCCGAACGGCGCGACCCATTGCCCGGCGCCACCTCCATTGGCCGCGACCATGCCGAACATCCCCGCCTCGGCCGCCTGCGCCACGTAGGCCCCCAGCCGCCCCGAATGGCCGCAGTGCCTGAGCGTGACGACTCCCGCCGTTCCCCGGCCAGCCAGTTCGATGGCCCGCTGCATTGCGAATCGGCAGGCGACCTGTCCGAACGCGCCGCGCGCATCGACGATCGCCCCCTGATCCCACTCGTCGTGTACTTTTGGCTCCGTGCCGGGGACGATCGCTCCGGTGTCGATTTCCCGAACGTATTGCAGGATGCGCATCACGCCATGCGAATCGTGCCCGGCCAGATTGGCCTCCACAAGATGGTGGGCGACTGTGCGGGCTTCCTCCAGGAGCGCGCCGCACGCATGGAAAATCGCCACCGCCAGGTTTTCGAGTGATTCGGCTGTGAAGCGCGGCATCGGGACTTCTCCGGTCAGGGCTGTGTCCGACGTGGAATCAAGATCGTCACGCGCTTCCCATTTGCCGCCAGGCGTGTCCCAAAAACCGCGGCAAGTCCGACGCAATCAGTCCTGGTCGGCCGAACTCACTGGCAGCCAGATCCCCCGCCAGGCCGTGCAGATGCGCTCCGAGCCGGGCGGCGGCGTAACCGTGAAGCCCCTGCGCCAGGAGCGCGGCAATCAATCCCGTCAAGACGTCCCCTGCCCCTCCCGTGGCCATGCCGCTGTTGCCGGTTGCGTTGATCGACACCTGGCGACCATCGGTGACGACCGTCCCCTGTCCTTTGAGGAGCACCACAACGCCGTTCTTCCGGGAAAATTCCGTCGCCAGCAATTCACGGTCGGCCTGCACCGTGCGGGTGTCAGTCCCCAACAGGCGGGCGAACTCCCCTGGATGGGGAGTCAGGACGCGGACGGCATCGGGAGGAGCCGTGGGCCAGGGCGGCGCCGATCCAGCCAGGGCGTTGAGGCCATCGGCGTCGATGACCAATGGGACGGCGACCGTGGAATAGATTGTGCGAGCCAGTTCCACCAGATCGGGAGAGGCGCCCCAGCCGGGACCAATCGCCACCGCGGTGCATTGGCAGGCCAGTTCCACCACGAGACCAATCGTCCCTGGTCCAATCCGCCCCTGCGAGTCTTCCGGAAGGGGGACGGTCATATACGACGGTTCGATCGATGCCACGATCGGCAGGATTCCCTTTGGAACCGCCACCTGCACCAGCCCCGCACCCCCACGGAGAGCGCCCAGCCCCGCCAGACTGGCGGCGCCGCTCATCCCGCGGCTTCCGGCGACGATCAGGACTTTACCGAACGTCCCTTTGTGGGCGGCATCGGGGCGCGCGGGGAGCGTCAGAGGTGATACGTCGATCGGAATGGTCATGGCCGCCGAGCGTCAACCGTAAAGTTTGTGGGCATCTTCGTATTCGATGCGCCGCGCGCGGATCAACCCGTCCTTGAGTTTTTCACCGTTGGGATCGACGTAGATCCGTCCGGTCGGTTCCTGGTTGTCGGGATTGATCCCCATCACGTGAATGTTGAAGATGAACGCTTTGTCCGACAGCGACTGAAACCAGTGGACATTGTCCTTGAAGTCCGAAACGGTCGAGCACTCCCCCACCTGGAACTTGCGGTCGATCGTGGGCTTGATGAGCATGTGTTCGTCCTGATCTTCGATCCGGTCGTAATGGCGACCGTGGAAGTCCCCCTGGAGGATCAGGAAGGCGGTGGCCATGTTGTTGTGGCCGTGCGGGACCACCGACCGCCCCTTCTTCAGCGCGAAAATCTGTTTGCCCCAGGCGATTTTGTCGGACAGCCCTTCGATTTTCGGAAACTTGAATTGCAGGCTCCGCGCCCCGTTGTCGACGAACTCCAGATTGTCGGTCAATTTGTCAAAGTCGATCAGCTTCAGGAAGTCGGAGACATCCGCGCGGGAATACAGCTCTTCGATCTTTTTTTGCCAGTCGGTCTGCGACAGTTTCTGATCCTTCAGATCCCAGCCAAGCTGATTGACGTCGGCCAGCCATTTGACCGTCGCCGGTTTGACATCGGCGGCAAAAGCGTCGCACTGTGCCAGCGTTTCCAACAAAGAGAACGTAAGGAGGGAACCGAGGGCCTGCTGGGTGAACTCACGACGGCTCAGTGGGGGCATGGCGGTATCCTCTGAAAGCAAACTAAGACCAGACACGACGATATCGAAAGTCTACTTCCCCCGGTCCATTCCGGCCAGCCAGTTGTCAGAGCCAATTGTCGGAATCTGTTTTCAGAAGATTATGGAAATGGAACCAGCGCGGGAGCCACCACGAACGAATCAACTCCTTCCGCACCTGCCGGGGTAGTTCCCTCAGGCGCGAATCCGTTACACTGCTTGAATTGGAATGGGAGCCGCAGGATCAGTGACGCCAATCGGCTGGTTGATCCTTCTGGTTCCCGGACGCCGAAAGCCAGCACTGGCCCGGCGTGCGACTGAGCACTTCGAAGCTGCACTTGTTCAATCTGAGACACTTTGTCGACTATGGCGACACGTATTTCCACGGGACAATGGATCGCGGCGGCGACGCTGCTGGCAGCCTTGGCGGCGGGAGGGGTGGTTTGGAAGAGCCTCCCCCCCAACAGGAAAGAGGAACCCAAGGTCGCCGCACTCCCCGTCAGGAGTTTCCCGATCTCCCCCTTGTCCCCGACTCCCTATTTGAATACGGGGAGCAATGCGCAATATGTGGGGAGCGCCGCCTGCGAGCGCTGTCATCCGGACACGCATCAGTCCTATCAGGAGACCGCCATGTCGCGGTCGATGGCAGAGGTCGACCTGTCGCGCGAACCCGCGGATGGGGAATTCGATCATCCCCGATCAGGACGGCGCTACAAGATTTTTCGACAGGGGGGAGAACTGTGGCAGCGGGAGTCCCTGACGGAGGTCCGCGATCTGGGAGAGGTTGTCCTGGCGGAGTACCCAGTCAAATATGTCGTCGGCTCGGGACATTTTTCCTACACCTACTTGTCGGAAGTGGAGGGCTTTCTGGTGGAGGCGCCGGCGACCTGGTTCGCCTCCAAAAAGGGTTGGGACGTCTCCCCCGGCTATGACCAGCCGTTTCCCGATGGGTTTGAACGGGCCGCCACCGAGAACTGCCTGTACTGTCACGCGGGACGCGCCGAGACGCTGGAAGGGACGCTGTCGAAAACCAAATTTCATGAGTTGGCGATCGGCTGCGAGCGGTGCCACGGTCCCGGCTCGCTGCACATCGACCGTTGGAAAGAGGTCGAGCAACCAGTGCGACGTTCCGCGGGGGACGAGAAACAGATCGACTACACGATCGTCAATCCCGCCGATCTGCCGCGCGATCGGGCAGAAGCAGTGTGCCAGCAGTGCCACCTGACCTCCAGCGCGCAGGTCGTCGCTCGGGGCCGCAAATTGTCCGATTATCGCCCCGGTCTGCCGCTGCATGACTTCTTTATGTCGTTCCAGTTGAAGAATCCGGAATCGAACATGACGGTTGTCGGGCACGTGGAGCAACTGGCGCGCAGCGCGTGCTATCTGGAATCCGAGACGCTGACCTGTCTGACGTGCCACAATCCTCACGACAAACCACGGGAAGACGAGCGCACCGACTACTATCGCACGATCTGCCTGAAATGCCATCAAAGCGAGTCGTGCCGGGTCGATCCAGCGCTGCGTGCCGCCCAGAGTGCCGACAATGACTGCGTGAAGTGTCACATGCCGGGGACCGCCACCGAGATTGTGCATCTGGCGTTCACGCATCATCGGATCGGGATTCATCGCCCCGAAGAGGCCTCTGAACACCAGCCGGTCCCGCACAGCCTGGAGCTTGAGCCGTGGCACGATCTCTCGGGACTGAGTGAAATCGATTTCCAGCGAGCTCTCGGCTTGGCCTATATCGACCGCGGATTTGAACCGGGGCCTCACTCGGATCACTGCTTCGACCAGGCGCTCAAACTGTTGGAAGAGGTGTACGCCGCGGGATTGCGCGAAGGAAACGTCACCGCGGCGATGACGCATCTGCTCAGTCGCACGCACGATCCGGCCATTGCGACGCTGGCCGATGAGGCGCTGCAGGATCCTCAGACCGCGTCTGCCCCGCGGATCCGCGTGTTGTACGCCCTGGCGGGAGAACAATATCACCACGGCCAGAACACGGAAGCCTTGGCCGCTCTCACCGAGCTGACTCGCCTGAGGCGCAGTTCCACCGACTGGGCGTTCCTCGGTTTCTGCCAGTTGGCCGAGCGCGATCTCACCACCGGGATCGCCTCGTTTGAAAAGGCGCTTGCGATCAATCCCAAGAACCTGCCGCTGCACAAACGTCTGGCCCAATTCTATGAGACCATTGGCGAAACCGAAAAGGCCGAACGTCAAAAGCGCATCGGCGAACGCCTGGGGTTGATCATGCGTCGAAATACCCCGCAACTTGCCGCACCGACGACCGGCGAGGCGCCCCCCTCCGGCCGCTCGCCGTGAGGGACGTAATGGTGGGCCAGCGGTTGTCCCGACCCGTCGCCTGGGTCACTTGCAGCAGAACCACCCCTTGAGCTTGCGATAGCAGGTTCGGGTACACTCCTTGGTGCTGAACCACCATCGGCCGCAACGACCAGCGTCAGCCGGGGGAGAGGGGGCCTCCGGAGTCAGATGCACCGTGGCCCGTTGGCGATACAGCTCCGATTGCTCGATCCCCTGCCGCAGACTGGCGGGGGAAACCCTGGGGGGCTTTCGCGCCTGCAAGACGTTGCCGGCGATCAGCGCATCGGTAGCATACTCGGCGCAATGCAGTCCTTCGCACCGCTCTCCGGAAAAGTGATGCGTGATGGCATAGGGCCGCCCGAGTTGGCTCTCCAGATGCCGCTCGAAACGCTCCCGTTGTTCTCGAGTCCAGGGCTTGTCCGGCGTGAAGACATACAAGTCGGCATCCCCCTGCGAGGCGAGGTAGGCTGACAAACTCAGCTTGCGAACCCCCGTCCCGCCGGTGCTGTCGTAGACTTCATGCCTGCCGCCGCGCTGTACCACTGTCCCCACATGCGTGTAGGGACTGGCGGACAACACCTTGACCGCCAGGCAATCCCCTTTGCTGAAGATCAGACTGCCAGTCGGGAGATCAGCCGCCAGCGACTCCGCCGCGTCCGGCTCCGCCAACTGCAGCGAAACCGGTTCCGGCGAGCCAGTCATCAATGCCGCAACAAGAATCCAGGACATGCCATCGCTCCGATGAGTTTTCGAAGACTGTGCCAGTAATTCGCATCCAGCAGGCAGATCTTAAAGCCGTGGCTGCCCACCCCCGTGGCCGACGCAGCCTGCGTCGGCGTCCCAAACTGCCCGCAACCGCCACAAACGCATCAATTCGCTCGAATCACACGATCTCTCAACGTCGCCGAGCGGTTCCCGGTTCAACCGATTCTCCCTACCGGCAGGCCAACCGGCAAGGTCGATTGAGGCCGGCAGTGAAGCCTCTCAAACGGTTCTGACTACGAATGATCCTGATTCATCGAACCCCCAACCCGTCACAGCAGATCCCTGATCATTGCCCCATCGTTGGTAATCGGGATCGGTCGCCCGGCATTTTTGATGAACTGCGTTCCCGAATCGATTCCCATGCGGCGGTAGATTGTCGCCAGGACGTCCGCCGGGGAGATCCGCCCTTCGATCGCGAAATCCCCTTTGGCGTTCGTCGCGCCAACGACGCGGCCGCGCCGGCAGCCCCCGCCGACCAGCAGCATCGACATCACGTCTCAGTAGTCGCAGCACCCTACTGAAGTGCCTCCCATTCTACCGAGCACATCCGATGAACCCGCGCAAGTTCAAGATTCACTCTTTCGTTGCCGTCTCACCGCCAGGTTCAATCCGGTCTAACGCCATTTGGGCTGCATCAGCCACACCGATTTGATGCAAATTGACCTCACGAGGAACAAACAGCATCAACTCCTGATCCAGATACAATCTCTGCTGCAGGCGGTCGATATTGGCGACAGTGTGGTTTCCGTCCCGCGCGATCTTGCGAAGTTCAGGGACGGCTGATTTCGCTGCGGGCCCGATCGCCCACAGTGCGAGGGCAGCCGCAGTCTGAACGTACGGACTCTCATCGCCAAGCGCGGTCACGAGCCGGGCCACCAATTCCTGCTCATCGCGATTCCAACGGGCCAGTGCCAATGCCGCCAGTAGACGGACCTCTACCGACTCATCGTCGAGTGAACTCAGGAGATTCGCCAATGTTTCTGCGGAACTTCCGTCGAGTTGGATCAGCGAATCGAGAGCTCTCCGTCGGCGATGAGCGCCAATGGGGCCTTCGTCGGTCGTAAGTTGCCGACGCAACTTGGCAAGCACCTCCGGCGAGTTGTCCCCGATCTGGCCCAGGGCTTTGACCGCCTCACTCGACAAGGCAGGCCACCAACTTGTCATTCCCTGCATGCGATCGGATGGATGTTCAATGAACTCCAGCAGATTCGGCACAGCGCTCCGCGCCGGGGGGCCAATTTGTCCAAGAGCCATTAGTACTCGCTCATAGAGGTCGCCGTCCAAGTCCTCCTGAGCGAGCAATGCCATCAGCGCCGGGACCGCCGAAGCCGCGTCGGGACCGATGCTCCCCAGCGCCTCCACGCAGTCCAGCCTGATCCACAAATCGCGTGGCGCCCGCTCGCGCTGGATCAAGCGTGTGAGGAGCGGGACCGCTTCCCGCGCCTCCGATCTCATGCCGCTCAGCGCGTCGATCGCCGGCTTGGTAACCGCCCTTTCATCCTGTTCCATTTTGCGAATCAGTCGTGAGGCCTGTCGCCGGGCTTCGTCTGGGGAGGCTTGCGATAAGAGCTTCCCGGCGAAACGCGACCAAGCGTGGCCATCGTTGGTGAGCCTCTCATCGGGTGCGTATAGTTTTGCCAGCAGCGGTGTCAGCAGGGGAACGACCTGAGCTGGATCGGCCCCAATTTCCAACAGGCACTCGCACCCCTTGGTGCGGAGGTATCCTTCCAGCTCTGCCACGCGGCGCAGAACCGCCGGGATCGCCGACCGCGCCTCCCCCTTCAACGCCTGCAGCGCGCTCAGCACATCGGACAAGCGTCTCGACTCGGACGATTTGAGCAATGTCTCCAATTCCGGCAACGCCTCAGCGGCCGGTGGACCGAGCCGGCCGATCGCTCCCAAAGTGGCGTCAACGACCTTCGGATTGCTCTCGCTCAGCCATTTGCGAAGCTCCTCCGGGCGGGCGGCGTCACGCAGGCCGACCGCTTCAATCGCGTCACTGCGCACCCGCTCGTCCGTGTCCTCCAAAAAGCCCCGCAACGCCTCTGTCACCTTCGCGATGCGGAAGGGCTTCAACAGACGAATGACCTCTGCACGGGTCTCCGCCAACTCGGCGGTTCGTAGTTCGATCAGTTTCGGAATGGCTCGCGGCCCAGACTCTTGCGCGATCGCGGCAGCCGATCGGCGGACATTGAAGTCGGAGTCTGTCATCATCCGCGCTGCAACGGCAGCCACCTCGTCCGGGTCATCGCAGATCTGCGAAAATGCCGTCAGGGCGCCGCCGCGAACTTCCGAGTCCTTATCGGTCAGCCGATCGGAGATCGATGGCAGTACGTATAGGGCCGTCGGCCCCAACTGGCCCAATCCAAAGAGGGCGTAGCGGCGCGCCGCGGGATTCGGACTGGATGACATCGCCACGAGTTTCGGAACCGCTTCGCTCCCCAGAGCGACGAGTGATTCGACCGACCGCAGAATCCCGATCGAATCACTTTCCGGCGGTGGTCCGCCGCGATCGTCTGTCTGATCGCGGGATTTTGTCCAATACAGCACTATGCCGATGACAATGGCCGCCAAGACCAGCGCCGGCCCCAGGCCAATCAAGCGGA
>JBJXGA010000181.1:0-2627 GCA_046152955.1 Planctomycetales bacterium
CTTCGCTCTTCGTACTTTGTATTTCCTTCATGCCACCTGAAATCGGAAGGCTATTTCGCCGGGGATCGCTACACGTGAATTCCCAGGGAGCGCAGTTGCCCGGCGAGGTTCTCGTTCGGGCGATACAGGATGCCGTGAAAGCCGACGCTGCGTGCGCCTTCGATGTTCGGGACCAGATCGTCCACGAATACGCATTCCGCTGGGGCCGCGTCGGCGAGGCGATGGCAGTGCAGAAAGAAGGCGGCATCGGGCTTGCGGGCGCCGATCTCGTGCGACATCACCAGCGAATGGAAATGGCTCAGCACGTCGGCGAATTGCGTCACGAAGCGGCCCGCATGAATCGCGTTCGTGTTGCTGCCGAGCAAGATGCGATAACGCCCCGCCAACTTCGGAATGAGTTCGCACACTTCGGGATTGGGCCAAAAGACATTAGCGACCGCCTCGGCCAGGAATTCGACCTCGCACTGAAGCTGCCAAAGCGAATGCACATGCTTCAGGTACACCTCGGGTGCCCAATGCCCGCACTCGATCGCGATTTCCAACGGGCCCAGATACACCGATGCGAACATCTCTGCCGGCGTCATCGTCGTATAGGGCCGCAGCTTTTCCAGCGTGCGGCCGTGATCGAAAAACCCGACGACGTTGCCAAAATCGAAAATGATCGTTTTCATGATACTCCGTTTCGCTTGGGTCCAGAACATCCAGGGGACAACGCGAGCGCTAAGCCGCGAGCGGCGGTCGGTTCTTGTTCATATTATAAATTGGAACGTCCCACCTGCGCTCTCCTTGCGATGAAACGATCATGAGCCTGATACTAACCGACCTTTGCAAAAGCTATCCAACGCGCAGCGGCGACCTCTCCGTGTTGCGCAATGTCAATCTCACGCTGCAAGCGGGTGACGCCCTCGCCATCCTCGGCCCATCCGGTTCCGGCAAAAGCACCCTGCTCTACCTGCTCGGCACTCTCGAACGGGCCACCTCCGGAACCTATCGGCTCGGCGAGCAAGAGCCGTTTCGCCTGTCCGATGCCGAGCTGGCTCACTTCCGCAATCGCTCGATCGGCTTCGTTTTTCAAGATCATCATCTCTTGCCCCAATGCTCGGTGCTCGAAAACGTCCTGATTCCGACGCTGGCCGGCGGCAGCGAAAACCAAACTGTTCACCTCCCCTCTCCCCCAGTACTCAGGGGGAGAGGGGTTGCTTACTGGGGGAGGTTTGCTCTGGGCATTACGTTCAAGCGGCAGGCGCGGCTCGCGCGCGGGCTGCCGGAGTTGTCGTTGGCCACGGCTCGGGGAGGGTTCGTCCCAGCAGCAACACCTGATCGCGGAGGAGCGTATTGATGATCGCCACCCGACCCCGCACGAACACACTGATCACGCGCGGCGACCGACCACCCTCCGCCACGCTCACGCTCGTTTCTGTTCTGGCGGGACGGGGCGTCGCCTCCGGCAACGGCAAGATCGTCTCCACGGGCACATCCCTGTCTTCGACCTCTCCGCCCACACGCAGACACCACCAGGTCGCCACCGCCATCGCCAGCCACAGCCGTTCCGCTCGACCCGGATCGGTCATGTGCGTCTTTTGCCAATCCCAACCGCCGCTCTTGAGCCGCTTGAACCCTTGTTCGATCCACGCCCGCAAGCCGTACCAGCACACGTCCGCCGACTCCGGCGGCAGGTCGGTCAGCACCAGCCACGGATCGGCATACCCCTCGTCCCAACGCGCCAACAAGGTGCAGCGCAACCTCTTGGGAGCGTCCTTGAACGCCTCGCCTACCCCTCGCCACTGCTCCCCTGGGGACGGCACCATCGACAGCAACGACCGGCGTTGTTTCTCCCCCTGGGGGCGAAACGAACCACCCGTGTTGATCCGCATAAACGGGTGCCAGCCTTGGCGTTGGATCGCCTGGAACAGCCACTTGGCATACAAACCCCGGTCGGTCAGCACGATCACTGTCCAGTCCGTGGGCAGTTCGCGACGCAGATCCTTCAAGAGGGTCAGCCACTCGTCTTTCCAGGGCTGTTTCGCCAGGGCGGGCAGGATGCGCCAGGCGACCGGCACGGCGCAGCCTTTGTACAGGACGCTGATGTCCAGGCTGACAAAGCGTTGTCCCAACGTGGTGGCATCCAGAGCCAAAGCGAGTTGGCGGCTGGGCCATTCGGCCAGGATCCAGTGCAACAAGGGGGCGAAGCAGGTGCGGACGTCGAGTTCTTGGCGGTGCTGTCCGGTCTTGGCGGCGGCTTCGCAATACCACTCGCGAAGACGTTGCTTGACGGTGTCGAACTTCTGGCCGAGCAAGTCGGCGAGATGGGTGGCGACGGCGGTGACGGAGCAGGAGCGTGCCAGGACCATGCCGAAACTGAACCAGGCGAGGTTGCGGACTTCGGCCGGGGAGAGACCGGTAAAGGCGCTGGTCAGGACAGCGAGCCAGGAGTACAGTTGGGGAAGGCGAGACATGGTGAACCTCCGGGATGCGGAACCGCGTCAGATACGGCTCAGCATACGGGAGGAACCAGTCTCGCCCTTCGTTTTTCATACTCAGACCTCAAACCTCCCCCAGTAAGGAGAGGGGTTGGGGGTGAGGGGGCCGCTTGCGGCTTCGCATTCTTCCCCCGCCCCCCCCACCCC
>JBJXGA010000187.1:0-4286 GCA_046152955.1 Planctomycetales bacterium
CAAACGCGGATTGGATGGATTGGAACGGGGGTCATGGGGGCCAGCATGGTCGGCCACCTGATGGCCGCTGGATTTCAGGCGACGGTTTACAATCGACGCAAAGAAAAGGCCGAACCGCTGCTGGCCAAGGGGGCGGCATGGGGCGCCTCGCCGCGCGAAGTCGCCGCCGCCTCGGATGTCGTCTTCTCGATCGTCGGTTTCCCGAGCGACGTGCGGCAGGTCATGCTGGGGGAAGACGGAGCGCTGGCTGGTTCCCGAAAGGGGACCGTTCTGGTGGATATGACCACCAGCGAGCCGTCGCTGGCGGTGGAAATCCATCAGGCCGCCGCCGCGCGCGGCGTCTACAGCGTCGATGCCCCCGTTTCCGGGGGAGACATCGGCGCGCGTGAGGCGCGGTTATCGATCATGATCGGCGGCGACAAATCGGTCGTTGACGCGCTGGCCCCCTGCTGGAACGCGATGGGGAAGACGATTGTCCATCAGGGAGGGCCGGGGGCCGGACAGCATACCAAGATGGTGAATCAGATTCTGATCGCTTCGGGTATGATCGGGGTGTGCGAAGCGCTGCTCTATGGATACAAGGCGGGGCTGGACCTGCCGACGGTGCTCAATTCGGTCGGGAGCGGCGCGGCGGGAAGCTGGTCGCTGTCGAACCTGGGCCCGCGGATCATGAACAACAATTTCGACCCCGGATTCTTCGTCGAGCACTTTATTAAGGACATGGGGATCGCGTTGGAAGAATCGAAACGAATGGGGTTGTGTCTGCCGGGACTGGCGCTGGCGCACCAGTTGTATCTGGCGGTGAAGTCGCAAGGCTATGCGCGGAATGGGACGCATGCCCTGCAGCTCGCGCTGGCCAGCATTTCCGGTTTGGATTGGATCAATCGCGCAAAATAACGAACAACCCCTCCACAAGAGGGGCCAGGCACGCACTTGAGAAACATGACATGGCGACGAAAGGTGAAAAGTTTGCTGGTTTGACCGTGGCGCTGGTGACGCCGTTTCGCGACGGCGCGGTCGATGAGGGGGCGCTGCGCAAACTGGTCGATTGGCACGTGGCACAGGGAACGCATTGCGTCAGTCCCGTGGGGACGACGGGCGAAAGTCCCACGTTGTCGCACGACGAACACGAACGGGTCATCGCTGTCGTCTGCGAACAGGCGGCCGGTCGCCTGCACGTGATGGCGGGAACTGGTTCGAACAGCACGCGCGAGGCGGTCCGTCTCACTCGTTTTGCGCAGCGTTGCGGAGCGGACGCCGCTTTAATGGTGGCCCCCTATTACAACAAGCCGACGCAGGAGGGCTTTTTCCTGCACTACAAGGCGGTGGCGGACGAAGTCGATCTGCCGATCGTGCTCTACAATATTCCCGGCAGGACCGCCAAGAACATGGAGCCGGAGACGATCGTCCGCCTGGGCGAATTGCCCACCATCGTGGCGGTCAAAGAATCGACCGGATCAATGGACCAGGCGTCGCAGATTATTGCCACCAGCCAATTGACGGTGCTCTCCGGCGACGACAGTCTGACGCTCCCGTTGCTGGCGCTGGGGGGCCGAGGGGTGGTCTCGGTCGTGGGCAACATTGTTCCCGGCGACGTCCTGGCGATGCTCAAGGCGTTTGACGCGGGGGATCAGGCCGGAGCGCGGCAATGGCACTACAAATTGTTTCCGCTGTGCCGCGATCTGTTGGGGTTGGCCACCAATCCCATTCCGATCAAAGGGGCGTTGAAACTGCTGGGCCGCGACACCGGCGATGTTCGCCTGCCGATGACTGCGCTGAGTTCGGCTGAAGAGCAAAAGCTGTCCCGCACTTTGCGGGTGTATGGGCTGCTGTAACAGATTGTGCGCGGGCCTTCTCCAAAGGAGTCTGGCGTGGTATTCGGTTTTTTCGGCAAGAAGGAAGAAGAAGAGGAAATTGAGATTGAACCGGTCAGCTTTTTGGGACCGGTCAACGGCCAGGAGGTGAACCTCAAGGCCAACGGGAGGCTCGTCGAGGCGGGACTGATGGCGGCCAAGGATCTCGTTACCGACGCCCTGGATCGGCGGGCCGACACGGTCCGGATCGAGCCCAAGGGGACGCAATCGGTCGTCACGATTCTCGTCGACGGACTCCCGTATCCCGGTGGCAAATTGGGAAAACAAGAGGGGATGGCCATCACGCAGATGCTCAAGCTGCTCGCGGGGTTGGACATCAAACTCCGCACTGCGCCGCAGTCGGGCGCCATCAAGGCAGAGTTCGACTCCAAGCCGTATCTGCTGGCCATTCAGAGTTCCCCTGTCGCCGACGGCGAGCGCCTCTTGATTCGTGTCACCGACCAAAAGATCAAACTCGACCAGCCGGGCGAAATCGGGATGGGAGAAGACCTGCGCGTCAAGCTCCGCGATTTGTGTTCCTCGACCGGCGTATTGCTGGCGGTCGGACCTCCGGGGACCGGAACCACCACCACCCTGTTCGCCCTGGTCCGCAATGTCGATGCCTACATCTACACCATCTTCACCATCGGCGACCTGCAGGGGCGCAAGCTCAATCATGTCACTGCCTTCGAGGTGAATGCCGCGGACGATCTAGCGCAGACGATCACCCGTGCCGTCCGCCGCGAGGCCAACGTGTTGTTGTGCGATCCTCTCAAAGAGGCTGCTCCCGTCAAAGCCATCTTCTCCAAGGCCGAAGAGGTGATGCTCCTGTCGGAGATGACCGCCAAGGATGCCACGACGGCTGTGATGCAATTGCTCGAATGGGTTGGAGATCCGCAGCTTGTGGCCCATGGCCTCAAGGGGATCGTCACTCAGAAACTCATCCGTCTGCTGTGTACCGACTGTCGCCAGGCCTACAAGCCCAAGGCCGACTTCCTGCGCAAGATCGGCTTGCCAACCAACGTCCCGATGTTGTATCGCAAGCCGGAGGAAAACGACGACCCGCGCGCCGAAGTGTGCGAGAAATGCGGCGGGGTCGGCTACTTTGGACGGACGGCGATGTTCGAGTTTCTGGAATCGACCGAAGGCATGCGGGAATTGCTCGTGGGAACTCCCTCGCCGCAGGCGATTCGGGCACAAATGCGCAAGGACAAGATGCTGACGCTTCAGCAGGATGGCTTGCGGCTCGTCGCGGAGGGGAAAACCTCTCTGGAAGAATTGCAGCGGGTCTTCAAACCGGCGGGGTGAGGTCACCCCCCGTGCAGTTCCACCAGATCTCGGTCGGCCAGAACATGGTCCCGTCCCACGCTCTGGCCGTCGTGAACTCCCGATCCCCAGATGCGGGCGTGGGTCAGTTTGGCGGCCAGATCTTTGTGGACTTTTTCCGCCAGATCCTCGACCGTTCCTCCGATCGGGATCGTGAAGGGGGATTGATAATCGGCCGGTTTCCCCGGCGCTTTCGTATACACCCGCAGCACCCCCAGCATCCGATACAGGGATTCGCGCAGGTGGGCGATCGACTCGGCCCGCTCGCATTCCACCAGCAGCGGCTCAAATCGGCCGGGGAACATCTCTTCAAAATACGCCACGCGATCGGCGCGGCCAGAATCATCTGCGCGGGTCACCACCAGCAGCGTCTTAACCGTGACCCGCGTCAGGTCATCCTCGACGAACCCCGATTCTCTGGCCAGGTGCGTCTTGCGTGATTCGATCTGTCGGATCACCTCCGCCGTCTGATCGGGCGCGTCGTCGGAACTCCCATCGAAGGCCAGCGCCACCCCGTCCGCCGATCGGACGATGTTGGGGAGGTACGATTCAAAAAACGAGTCGGTGATGGGAGGAGTGTCGATCAACTGCACGGCGACATCCTCCCAGGGCATCATCCCCGGTTGCGGTTCGCGCGTCGTGAAAGGATACGGGGCCACCTCCGGTTTGGCGCTCGTCAGCTCCGCCAGCAAACGACTTTTCCCCGCGTTCGGACCTCCCAGGAGCACCACCTGACCGGCCCCCTGCCGGGGGAACCGGAAACTCTTCACCTTCTTCGGCGCGGCCTTTTCAGCCGCCAGTTCGCCACGAGCCTCCTTGAGCCGCGTTTTGAGGTCCGACTGAACCTTCTCCGACGCCTTATGCTTTGGGAGCAGGACGAGCATTTTCTCCAATGCGTCAATCTGTTCCTGCACCGACTGCGCGCGGCGGTATTCTTCTTCGGCTTTTTTGTATTGCGGCGTGGCGTTGACAGCCATTGTGACGGAGCGCTCAGAGAGATTCAGGGAAGGCGGGCCATGCATCGCGCCGCCGGTTGCGTGCAGTATATCCCGATCGGGGGCGCCACGCACAGCCGATGGGAATGGCCACCAACCAGTGCGACCTGGC
>JBJXGA010000192.1:0-4941 GCA_046152955.1 Planctomycetales bacterium
GACCCGGACCCGGTTGGGCTGGGCGATTACCGAACAGACGGGAACCACTCAGGCGGCGATCTTCGAAACCCAGGCCGACGTCGAGTGTGCCGCCGAAAGTCAGTTGATTTTCACCCTGCGCCAGGAGCACGGCTCGCGCCGGACAATCGGGCGCTTTCGCCTGTCGGTGACGAATGCCAGTCGTCCGGTCCGTGTTCATACCGCGGAGCTGCCCCAGGAGATTCGCCGGACGCTCAACGTGCCACCGGCGCGGCGCTCCCCGGAAGATCAACGACGCCTGGCGGAGCATTATGCAGTCCATGTTCTCGACGAGGGACGAGCCCTGCGCGATCGGCTGTCCGAGCTGAAACTCAGTCTGGATCGAATCAAGCACCAGATGAACGGCGTCCTGACGGTCGAGACGGCGCCGCCGCGGCCAATCCGCGTGTTGCGCCGGGGGGACTGGCAGGATGAAACGGGCGAATTGGTGCCCCCTGGCTTTCCCGCCGCGCTCCCCCGCCCGGAGCTGCCAGACCGCCGCGCGACGCGCCTCGACCTGGCGGAGTGGCTCGTGTCGCCGGAGCATCCGCTGACGTCGCGGGTGCTGGCCAATCGGCTGTGGAAGTTGTATTTCGGCGCCGGCTTGTCGCGCCAGTCGGACGATCTGGGTTCTCAGGGAGAGTGGCCGACGCATCCGGAGTTGCTCGACTGGCTGGCGGCCCGGCTGATCGATTCAGGATGGGATCTCAAGCACGTGATCCGGTTGATCGTGACGTCCGCCACCTATCGACAAGCCTCGCACGCTACTGCCGAAGCGCAGGCTCGCGATCCGGAGAATCGCTGGCTGTCGCATCAATCGCGCATTCGCCTGGACGCCGAACTGATCCGGGACAACGCGCTGGCCGTCAGCGGCCTATTGGCAACTCAGGTTGGCGGACCAAGCGTGTTCCCCCATCAACCGGAGGGATACTGGAGCCTCCTCAAAGAGATCGATCAGCAGCCAAGGATTTGGCGCCCCAGCGCCGGGAGCAACCTGTATCGGCGCGGCGTGTACACGCACTGGCAGCGGCAGTTCCTGCACCCCATGCTGCTGGCGTTCGATGCTCCCAGCCGTGAAGAGTGCCAGGCGGACCGGGCGCGGTCGAATACGCCGATGCAGGCGCTGGTACTGCTCAACGACCCGACGTTCGTCGAAGCGGCCCAAGCGCTCGCCTCGCGTGCCCTTGCGGAGGGAAGCTCCAGCACGCATCGCCGCCTGGCCTGGTTGTTCCAAACCGTTCTGTCGCGCCCCCCGCAGAGTGCCGAGTTGGTCGAACTGGCCCGCTTGCTGGCCGACCAATCCGCCCGCTACCGCGCCGATCCACTTCTGGCGAGCAATCTGTGCCAGGCGGGACAGATGCCCCCCGCCTCCGCAGAGAAAGCAGTCGAACTGGCGGCCTGGACCAGTGTCGCGCGCGTGGTTCTCAATCTGCACGACACGATCACGCGCCAGTGAACGTTGCGCTCCGGTTGAGTGATCTAAGCTGCGTTGAGCGAAGTGTGGTGCAAAGGAAAACCGCCACGGGAGGGCCAACGTCCCCGGAAGCCGACAAGGAGTTGGCCGACGGCCCCCTTCACCCCTGTCGTCCTTCAATTGCTACCAGCAGGATTCCCGTGGCGAGGACCAGGAGCGGACTGACCGGACAACCCTCTTCGACGGTCACCGTCATCTTGTGGACGAACGGGTTGAAATGGGTTTGGAACGATGCGAATTGCTCCCCATGCCCATCGGACAGGTGAAACCGTTGTGGAATCCACGCGCCAAGAAACCGGCGCAGCATCGCCATCAGCATGCTGTCTTCTTCGACTTTGCCGATTTCGACGTCGTTTTCATCCATCACGATCCAGGAATCTCGCAGGATCGACGTCCAGCCTTTCCGCTTGAGCGCACCGACTTTCGTCTGTTTCTTGCTGTCGATGACATCGTAGGCCGCACCGAAGTCGATGATCTGCCGAGCCTGGATCGAGACCCGTTCGTCCTGGGCCGTCTCATCGGAGAAGATGCGAATGTCTTCCTTCAGCTTGAACGCCTTTTGCTTGGAGAACCCGATGACCTTTCCATCCGCGTTGTACACATGGAACTGCGCCCCAAACAGAGTCAGCACTTTGCGGCGAATCAGATATGTCGTGGCTGGCATCGGCAGGGCTCCAACTGGCGGACAAGGACCGTTTGAATCGCAGGACGCAAGATATCCAGCATCAAACCATGCTGCAACGGATCCGGTCATGCGGTGCCGGTCGTGCGGGCGCAGCCGATCGCCAGGCAAAGTCATTGGAATGCTCATCAACTCCGAGGTCGGTTTTTTGCCGCCCCTATCCACTGTGCTTGTTAGAATTGACTGACAACGATGGCCCGGAACATTCCACCGGACCAGTGCGAGACGTCGATCGGCCTATTGCAACGCACCCGGAGAAACCTATACTGCCAGCGGCGACGGATGAGACGTTTGCGGACCGTGGCCGACGCAGCTTGCGTCGTCGGCGGACGCTGGCAGCGTCCGCCACGAATGTCTCACTGCAAATCGCGAGGAGTATCACTGAAGGGGGGCAGCATGCGCTCGCGGCTTCGACCTGTCATTCTGGCGACCTTGGCCGTTTGGTGTGCGTCCGTAGCGACTCTTCCTCAGACGGCGTTCGGCGAACCCGTGGGAGTGACGCTGGATGATATCGCCCGCGGATGGAAGGCCAAGCAGGATCGCATTCGCACCGGACGCATCGTTTGGAACGAAACGCGATCGATGAAGCGGGGGAGCTTTCCCTTAGGCAACCTTGGCGCCGGATTGTCGCTCGACAGCGGTTCCATCCCATCGAAAGACCTCACCCTCAACTTCAAACGCTCCCTCTTTTTTGACGGAGATTTGACGCGTATTGAAAGTGACGGGCCGGAGTGGTTCGACCGCGCGAACGACTTTCGTCCACATCATCACGTCGGCGTTTGGGAAGGGAAGACCTGCAGGATATTCCGCGGATTTGAAGGGTTTCCCATCGGAGAGATCTACGATTTCCCCTTCGATCAAACGGAACCTTCGCTGTTCGCCATCCGGATGACATTCCGCACGCTCAGTCCGCTATGGACCAACTTCGACCTGGACAAGCATGAGTTGCTCCCCACTGCCCAACTCGTGGACGGCCGACGTTGCGTCGCTTTGGAAACGCCGCAGGCGGTACTTCAGACGCTGGTTGCCGCCAACAAGCAGCCGACGAAGTACACCTATTGGATCTGTCCGGCACAAGAGTTTGCGGTCGTGCGGGCGACAAGAACGCAGGCCCACCTGGCACAACCACTCGAAGAGTACCTGGTGACCTATTCGGAAGACCCGCAATCAGGATGGTATCCCAGTCGCTGGCAACACAGTGTCGGGACTGGAGCCGACGTTGAGCAGGTTGCCGAGGCAACCGTCACCCAACATCAGTTCAACCTTCCTTTGGCCAAGGAGACTTTTGAGTTCAAGTTTCCCAAGGACACCTATGTACGAGTAAGTGGCACGAATGAACTTTATATTGCTCAACGCGGCGACGCAAAGCGATCTGTCACGCGAGAAGAACTTCTGCGCGGGGCAGCCTACGAGCAGCTCATTAGCACCGAAAGCGGTATTGCGGCTCTTCCGGGGGCGCCCCCCTCCCGTAATTTCTGGCGCTGGATCAGTCTGGCCGCGCTGGTCTTGCTGTGTACCCCGACCATTGCGCTCATTTTATGGAGACGGCTCACACAGCGCATGGCACACTGAACCGACAGGCGCAGGCGATGTTGTCTGCAATCCAGCGGGAGCGCATTGACGCGATGGCCATTCCTGTTTTGGGGGCCAACAAAAGGGGCAAGCAAAGGTGCCAACCTGCCAAATAGAAAACCGCCACATTTCTTTTGCTGCCTGACCCCTCAGACCTGATCAACGCCAGCAACGATGTCCAAGAAAAGCCGAGTGCCGAAGGGACTTGTCAAGCATCCGCGGTTCGGAACATCGATTCGACCTTCGGGGTTCAAAGCCGATGTCGATACAGTCCGCGAGTCGTTCTGGCGTTACGGACAAGAGACGATTTTTCCCGAAACGGCGATCCCGGCGGACTTGCAGAAGCAGACTCCCGCGACAGTTCCCTGTGATTGGTACGTGGATATTCTGAAAACGTGCCGCGGCTGCCGACGCCAGTTCATTTTTTACGCCGTCGAGCAACAGCACTGGTATGAGGTTCTGCGATTCAAACTCGATGCTGACTGCGTGAAGTGTCCTGCATGTCGCAAAACGGATCAGACCCTGCGGCGCCGGTTCCTGAGGTTCTCGAAGGCCATTTCCAGGATCGATCTGTCTGACGGCGAATTCGCAACTCTCGTTGCCGATGCCATCTTTCTCTGGGAGAATGGCCTGCTGTCGAAACGCGACAAATTGAATCGGATCAGGAATCAGGCGCGGCGGAGAATCCCGGACCATGCCGCAACGCACGACATTGAGAATCTGGCGGCCGGACTGGATCGCTACGATGTTGATGGTTCGGGCTCTGGCTGAGCGTGCGCCACAGGGATCATTCTCGATGAGCCTCCGGTCTAGCCTGCGAATCTTTCGCTCCAGCGGCACCAGGCCGTTGGGGGCGGGCTGGAACAGAAATCTCAGAATTCCTGAGCTCGGTTTCGGTTCAGATCGAGGCGCGTTTGCGCGGGTCAGGCATTACCGAGAGGTACGCAGTGTTCGATCAAATTCATCACACCCGCATGCCAGGAGGGACCGGTGGATGAAAAAAGCGCTGACTTCGCGCCCGGCTCATGTGCCTCTCCGCAGTTTCGCCCAAGGACGCTGAAGGCGTCGAATATCGAAGCCCAGTTGGCTATTGAAAGGTCGAGGGTTCGAACTCCAGGTTCTGGAGAAAGCGAGGGGATGCCTCAGCGTGAGGTAGGGTTGGAAATGGTTTTAAGTATTTCACCCATTTCTCGAA
>JBJXGA010000197.1:0-19360 GCA_046152955.1 Planctomycetales bacterium
TCGATCCGGACGCTGTTGAATACCTGGTTGGGATCCAGGATTGCCACCCCGAATTGGATCCATCCCGAGAACGGGCCATCCAGTCCTCCCACGTCGAAGCTCAACGTGACGGAGTAATCTGCGCCGATTTTGTCGATCGATACAGAAGGATTGGCGAGGATCATTTCGGGTGAGGCGGCCTGTGCGTTAAATTCCTTGTCCCCATTGATCACCGGCGCGACCCCCGCCAGCCAGTCGGTGAGTGTTCCCGTGAAGGCCAGTCCGGCCCAGGCCGATTGGCCAGCGGCCAGGTGCAGTGCGACGACAGCGACCCCCAGGGCCAGTCGTTTCCTGATGTTCAGCATTCCAAATCCTCGAAGAATGTCGCCGCAAGCAAAAGCGGCCGAAAGAGCCATTGAATCGGTCTCGGAACCGCGCCGTCTTGAGACGAACTTCGGACCCAGACCGTCCTGTAGGACTTTCTATCGACTGCTCTCCGCTGGAGACTGCACTGCGACCAGAGAATCCCCGGTCGATCCCTACGATCGGGGCAAATCCCGAGAGCGCAACAACCCGCGCCGCCGGTTCGCCTTACGACATCGTAAGATGGGGCGCCGAGCCGTCATCCACGCTTTGGAAAAGGGGCGCGGGGAGAATGGCGCGAGAGCTCCTTACGGCTGCACAGGCAGAGTGCAGCAATGGCAATCCACGGGCGATTCCACCCTCGCTTCAGGCCAGAAGTTCCTGCACGACTTTGCCGTGGACGTCGGTCAGGCGGTAGTCCCGTCCCTGGAACCGGTACGTCAGCCGCGTGTGGTCGAAACCGAGCAAATGCAACAGCGTCGCATGCAGATCATGGACATGGACCGGATCGACCGCCACGTTGAAGCCCAATTCATCGGTCTGGCCATGCGTGTGTCCCGCTTTGATTCCCCCTCCCGTCAGCCACAGGCTGAAGCAGCGATTGTGGTGGTCGCGGCCGTCGTTCCCCCCTTGGACCATCGGCGTCCGCCCGAATTCCCCACCCCAGATGATGAGCGTGTCCTTCAAGAGACCGCGCTGCTTGAGGTCGTTGACGAGCGCGGCGCTCGCCTGGTCGGTATCCAGCGCGTTCTGTTTGACCTGCGCAGTCAGGTTGCCGTGCTGGTCCCACGCCTCGTGGAACAATTGCACGAACCGGACTCCCCGTTCGACCAGTCGCCGCGCCAACAGGCAGTTGCGGGCAAAGCTCCCATCCTTGGGAGATTTGATCCCGTAGCTCTCGAGCGTCTCTTTGGTCTCCTGCCCCAGGTCCATCAGTTCCGGAGCGCTGGTTTGCAAGCGGTAGGCCATTTCATAACTTTGAATGCGCGCCGCGATCTCGGGGTCGGCCCCCGCCTGCAGCGCCTCGCTGTTGAGGCGATTGAGCGCGTCGAGCGAAGCTCGCTGCGTCTCGCGATCGATCCCCGCGGGATTGGAGAGGTACAACACCGGATCCCCCGCGCTGCGGAACGGGGTGCCGGAGTACATCGTCGGAAGAAACCCGCAACCATAGTTGCTGGCGCCGCCGCTGGTTCCCTTGGCGCTGGTGAGCACGACGAAACCGGGGAGGTCGGCCGACTCGCTTCCCAGACCATAGACTGTCCAGGAACCAAAACTCGGCCGGCCAAACTGCTGCGAACCGGAGTTCATCATGATCTGCGCCGGCGCATGATTGACCGCTTCAGTCTGCATCGTGCGAACCAGGCACAGGTCATCAGCGATCTTGGCGGTGTGCAGTAAGACCTCGCTCAGCTCCATTCCCGATTGGCCGTGCTTGGCGAATTTGAACTTCGGCCCCAGGAGTGCCGAGTTGGGATTGATGAACGCCGCCCGATATCCCTTGAGCAGTTCGGGAGGGGGGAGTTCGCCATTGTGTTTGGTCAACTCGGGCTTGTGGTCGAACAGTTCAAGGTGGCTGGGGGCGCCGGCCTGAAAGATGTAGATCACCCGTTTGGCCTTGGCGGGAAAGTGCGGCTGGCGCGGCGTGAGCGGATTGTCCGGCGCCGCCCCAGCCGCGCGGCCATCCTCCGCCAGCAGCGAGTGCGCCGCGATGGAGGCCAGCCCCACGCCGCAGTCTCGCAGAAACCAGCGTCGGCTCAAAAGGCGGGCGCGCATCTGGCGCAGTTGTTGCAGGTAGTTCATGGGAGCGCTCATTTCTTGGAAATCGTCTCGTCAAGGTTCAACAGGACGCGGGCAACCAACGTCCAGGCGGCGGCGTCCTGGGGAGTGGTTCCCGGCGGCAGTTCGGGGAGTTTCGCCGGATCGCCGGTGGCGATGTCGCGCGGATTGAGCCAGCCTTCCGCCAGCCGCTGCCGCCGTGATTGTAATAGCGTGAGGATCGCATCCCGCTCGGTCGCCGCCGGGTGACGGGCGGTACACAGGAAAAAGGCATAGTCGCCGCGCGCGGCGTCGTCCGACCCACCCTCGCGCAACACGCGCAGCGCCAGCGCGCGGGCAGCTTCGACGAAGATCAATTCGTTGAGGCCGGTGAGGGCGGCCAGCGGGGTATTCGAGCGGACCCGCCGCGCGCAGGCGAAGTCGGCATTCGGCGCGTCGAAGTTGGACATCACCGGATCGGGCATCGAGCGCTTGCGGAAGCCATACACCGCGCGGCGATACCGCTCGGGCCCTTCGGCGGGCTTCCAATAGGCGGGGTACGTGAAATTGTAGTCCAGGACGTTTTGCGGGACGGGGGGAATGACGCTCGGCCCACCGAGTTTGTGAGTGATCAAGCCGGACACCGACAGGGCGATGTCGCGGACCACCTCGGCGTCGGCGCGGAATCGCGGGCCGCGCGCCAGCCACGTGTTGCGCGGATCGCGCTCCAGCAGGTCGCGGGTGGCCTCAGATGATTGGCGGTACGTGGCGCTGGTGACAATCGTCTGGATCAGCCGCTTCTGGCTCCAGCCCTGTTCCCGAAAATCGACCGCTAGCCAGTCGAGCAACTCGCCGTATTCGGGGATCGGCGCCCGCGTGCCAAAGTCCTCTGCCGTCTCGACCAGTCCCGCGCCGAAGATCGACTGCCAGATGCGGTTGACCGCCACGCGCGCCGTCAATGGCGAACGGGGGTCGGTCAGCCAGCGGGCGAAACCCAGGCGATTGCGCGGCAGGTCGGGGGAGAACGGATGAAAGGCGACCGGCGTGAACGGATCGATCGGGCGGCTCGGCTGGTCCCAGTTGCCCCGGTCCAGAGCGTGCGTCCGCCGACGATTGGCCGGTTCCTGTTCAACCAAGTGCAGAATCGACGTGGCCGCCTGGGGATACGAGTTCCACAGGGCGTCGATCTCGTCGTTGATCGGCTTGGCTTCGGCGACGCTGGCGCGCCAGGCGGCGAAAATCTCCTCCTGCTCGCGGGGGGTGCGCACCGCTGCCGGCTGGCGCAGTGCCAATTGGGCGGCTTGGGGAACGGGAGGTGTGGCCGGCGCCGGTTTGCGCGTGATGCTGAAGCGGGCGCAACCGAGCATCTCGCCCGTCATCCGCCACGCCAGTTTCAATTGCGTTCCTGCCGGATATTGCAGCGGCTGCTCGAACTGCACGACCGCCACCGACGGCTGATTGCGGCGGCCCACCCCCCGGTCCGCCTTCCAGGTCGTTTCATCGGCGCCGTCGATCAACAATGTCACCGGACCGCTCGCTTTTTTTCCGTCCCCCTTTTTCTCCGGCTCGGAGAAATCGGCGGTCGCATTGACCAGTTTGAGTTTCTCCCACTCTTTTCCATCCGGCGTCTTGATGAAGGCTTCCAATTCCTGCATCTCCCAGGTTCCCAGGCGGCTGCGGCCCGGCCCATTGTGAGGCAGGTCGCGATGCGTGAGCGCTTCCAGTCGGACTCCGGTCACCCCCTCCAGCGCCGGGGTCGAGATCATGAACACGTCCGCGCTGACGTGTCCGAGCATCAGCAGCGAATGATCGGCCCCCTGCGTCGGATGATTCAATCCGCTGATCGTCCCCAGCTCCGTGGCCACGAGCGGCTCCCACCCGTCCAGCGCGGGAACCAGCGATTGCTCCCAGGCCGCCAGCTCTCCCTTCCATTCGGGACGCATGCCGCGCCAACGCTCTTCGGCATCGCGTACTTTGCGATGGATCCCGGCCATCTGCTGTTCCTGTTCGGGGGTGTAGACCCAGGATTGCGCTTCATAGGCGGTGTTCAGAAAGGCGAACATGCCGTAATACTCGTCCTGCGTCAGCGGATCGAACTTATGGGAATGGCACTGGGCGCATTGCGTGCTCATCCCCAGCACCGCCTTCCCCAGGCAGTCCATCCGGTCGAACATCTCGACCATCCGAAATTGCTCCGGAACGATCGCTCCTTCTTCATTGATCATGCTGTTGCGGAGAAACCCCGTGGCGATGATCTGCTGCTGCGTCGGATTCGGAAGGAGATCCCCCGCCAACTGCTCCACCACGAACTGGTCGTACGGGAGATCGCGGTTGAGGGCTTCCACCACCCAATCGCGCCACTTCCATTGCTCGCGCGGCATGTCTTTCTCGTAACCGTTCGTGTCGGAATAACGGGCCACGTCCAGCCAGTGCCGCGCCCACTTTTCTCCAAACCGCTCGCTTTGCAGCAGCAACGCGACGGTCGCTTCGTACCCGCGCTGTTCGAATTCGACCAGTTCCTTGGGGGTCGGCGGGAGGCCGATCAGGTCCAGGTACAGCCGTCGGCACAGGGCCGCGGGAGACGGGGGCGCCGCCAGACTCAGGTTCCGCTCTTTCAATCGGGCCGACACCAGCGCGTCGATCGGGTGGGATGGCCCTCCCGATAGAAGCGGCCCCTTTTGCGGAGTAGTGAACGCCCAATGTGCCGCATACCCGGCACCGTCGGCGACCCATTGTTTGAGCGTTTCGACCTGCGCCCCGGACAGCGGCTTGTTGTAGCTGGGAGGGGGCATCACCTCTGCCGGATCGGTGGCCATGACACGGCGGATCAGCTCGCTGTCATCCGGCTGGCCAGGGACAATCGCCGGTGTCCCCGAATCTCCCCCCTTCAGAGCGCTGTCGCGGAGATCAAACCGCAGCCCGCTTTTCCGTTCCGCCGCGTCCACACCGTGGCATTGTGCGCAATGGTCCGTGAATATCGGCAGCACCTCCCGTTGAAAGTCGGGAGGCGCCCCCGCGGCGCTGGAGGCTGCGGCCAGAACCAGGGACGATTGGAGAATTGACAATCGAATTGACATCGGAAAGCTCTGCAAAAGTGAGGTGCCGATCGGCGACCGATCGACCGGGAACCAACCCGATTCTCATTCTAACATGCGACTTGCGCCAAGTTGTACTCCCGCGGCAGGACGGATGAGAACCGTGCCCCCACGCGCTGCTGATTGTACCCTCCTCTTGTTCGCATCGATAGCGGTCGATATGTTAGAATGAGGTGGGGGGATGACCTTCTGCTTTCCGGCTCTGAATGGGTGAACATGATGCTGCATCGCCGCGACGCAATGCTTCGATTGGGACAGGTCGGACTGGGGGCGTTGACCCTGCCGCAGCTTCTGAGCGCAGAACAAACGTCCAGTCCGCTGTCGGGGTTGCCGCAGCGGCGGACCGGGGGGAAGGCCAAGTCGTGCATCCTGGTTTACCTGTGGGGAGGGCCCCCTCAGCAGGACATGTGGGATTTGAAGCCGCATTCTCCCTCTCAGATGCGGAGCCTGTTCCAGCCGATCCCGACCGCCACCCCCGGATTGGACGTGTGCGAACATCTCCCGCAGTTCGCCCGCCACACCGACAAACTGGCGATCGTCCGCTCGCTGTCTCATGACAGCAACAACCATGAGCCAAGCGTCTACCGGACGCTGACGGGGCGCATCAACAACACGCTGGTGGTTCCCCGCAATCAGCGAAACCGGCTCGATGCCCCCAATCTGGGAGCCATCGTCTCGCATTTCAGCCCTCCAGGGGTGCTCCCGGCGGCGGTCACCATTCCCCGTCCAATCGGGCACAGCGGCGTGACCTATTCCGGCACCCATGCCGGCTGGCTGGGGGGTGGGCACGATCCAATGGAGATCGCCGCAGCCGCGGGGGGAAGCACCGAAAAGCCGACCCATTCCATGGCCCTGCCCGACGACCTGAGCAATACCCGGTTGCTCGCTCGCCAGGGATTGGTAAAGACGATCGACCAGCTTGACCGTCGCTTTGAACATCTCGCCGCCTCGCGCCATTTGGGACAGTACCGCGAGCAGGCGGTGCGGATGCTCTCCTCAACCGTGGCTCAGGAGGCATTCAACCTGGAGAAAGAGGATCCCGCCACACGCGATCGGTATGGCCGCAATGAATGGGGAGAATCGATGTTGCTGGCCCGTCGGCTCGTCGAAGCGGGTGTGCGGCTGGTGACCATTTCCTGGATGTACATCTATCCCAATGGGACGGTTTCCAATGTTTGGGATAATCACGCCGGAACGTCGATGCTGACCCAGCCCTACTGCCTCAAATCGCTCGATCCCGGATTCGCCTCGCTCATGGAAGATCTGTCGGACCGGGGCCTGCTCAGCGAAACGCTGGTCGCGATGTATGGGGAGTTCGGACGGACCCCGCTGCTGAATTCCACGCAGGGGAGAGACCATTGGGGGATGGTGCAGTCCGCCGTGCTGGCGGGAGGGGGAATCCAGGGGGGGCAGGTCTACGGCAGCAGCGACAAGGACGCGGCGTATCCGGCGTCGAACCCCGTCTCACCCGAGGACATGCTGGCGACGATCTATTACAGCCTGGGGATCGACCCCGAGGGGCTGATCTACGACCCGTTGGGTCGTCCGCAGCGAGTCGTCGAGGGATCGCCGATCACGGCGCTATTCTAAACACGGTTCTCAACCGGCAAGCTGCACGTCAGGCTGGCGGGATCGAAAATCCCCAGCGCCTCGCAGACAAGCCGCGCCATCTCTCGATGCCCCATATAGTTGGGATGAATGCTCTGGTCTTGCAGCCAGCCCAGGACGGCATCGGGCTCGGGTTTGCGGGTTTCCCAATGTCGCCAGTGATCGATCAGCGGGACTTCCACAAGTTCGGCCACGACGCGGATGATCTCGACGTAAGCGGGAACATCCCCCCGATTACCGCAATTGGGAATATAGATGAGGTTCGGGGTCTGCAGTACCGGAATCGCCCCCGCCTCGCGCAAACGCCCGACCAATTCGACCAAGTTCCCTCGGAAATCGTCGCGGCCGGAGGGCCCGGCGACGGCGTCGTTCATCCCTACCATGACCATCACCACGTCGGGCCGAAAGCGCAGGACGCGCTGTTCCAGATTGGCCAGCAGCCCGCCGGAGCGTTCCCCGCAGATCGCCGTATTGATCACCACGTCATGGAACCGCCGCAACTCCCAGCGAACCCGTTCGCTGAAGTGCTCGGGATAGCTCCGCCAACCTTCCGTGAACAGGGCGCCGTGAGTGATGCTGTCCCCCGTGAACACCCAGGTCGCCGGATGGACTCCCCGCAACAGGTGGGAGACAGCGGCCAGACCGGCGGAGGCATCCGACACCCCCTCTGCCAGGCGCGCAGTCGGGTCGCCACCACGCAGCCTCTGACCGGCCAGCGAGTCCGCTGGGATCGGTGCATTCCGTGCCAACAACAGCCTTCGTCTCGCATTGGCCCTTCTTCCGACTGGATGCGATGACCCACCTCCGCGTGACATGACCAGTTTCCTTTCAAGGTGCTGTGGAGTGAGGAGCGGCATGGTCTTTCGGAAACCTGGCGATCATCCGGGTTTGCCGCAACTGGGGAGGGGTCGTACAATCCATTTCATCGATCCAGCTTACCATCGTCGGCGTTCCGGCTGGACGTTCGACACTCCCGATCGAATTATTACAGCAACCTATGTTCCGTGTCACACAACAAATTGATTTTTGCTTCAGCCATCGGGTGGTCGATCAGAGTGGCGAGTCCCAACACCTGCATGGTCACCAGGGGCGTGCTCTGATTTCCATGGAGGCCGAAGCGCTCAATGAATGCGGCATGCTGGTTGACTTCGCCGGAATCAAGCGCCTGCTGCGGACCTGGATTGACCACGAACTCCACCGCAGCACGATCCTGCATTGCGACGATCCGCTCGTCCCTGTGCTGCGAGCGCAGCGGCAGCCAGTCCATGTCATTGATGTCCAGCCGACCACGGAAAACATCGCGCGGCTGATCTTCGAAAGGACCGCGGAATTCGGGTTTCCCGTGGTCGAAGTGGCGCTATGGGACACGCCGGAATCGTGTGCGACCTATTTCCGACCGCTGTCGCCGCGCATGAACTTCACGGAATGACTGCGGAGAAATCCAACGCGGAATGCCGTCCCGATGCCTGGGGCCGGCGCGCGGCGCGGACTGACCAGCGCTGCGCCTCCCGTCGCCGGGACGTCGCCCGGCTGCAAAACCCTCGGTTGGCATAAGGGGGCGTCGGCCACTTCGGGGTAGAAACGCCGATTGAGTGATCACCGGGCAGATGTCGCTCGCGGGATCATCTTGCGGGGCAAATGCCCTTGGGTGGAGAAATCCAGCACAGAAATCATGCCCCCCCCGAGAGACGAACGGGCCGCCCGAAGCGCAAAAAATAACCCTCAGGAAGAGACTGTCGATGGAGAATTCGGCTGGATTATTGGGGGAATATCACTGCGGTGTGGGTCGTACCGCAGTTGGGGCACCCTCAATGTCCGAATCCCCCAGCGAACACCTCTCCCTGAGGGTCAGGCTGGGCAAATCAAGCCCGGCAGCCAATCGCTGCCAGGACAGGCGGACTGTATTGCAACCCCCATACCAAAGGATTTGGAGGCTAGACTCCCATCCACCCTATTTTTTCCAAGTGGTCCGTTATGCCACAAAAGCAGACAGAATCGTAAGCAAAAAATACTATACTGGCATACATTTATTCGGCGCCGACGGTTGATTCTGGCCGAGCGCAGAGAGATAATAGTGTTGAATCTCGGCGCCGAAGTGTTGATTTCGGCGCCGAACTGCTGCTTCCACTCCATATTTTCGGCGCCGATCGCCTTTCGTCACATGCGTCTTCAAACTGTAAACCATTTGGCGAAATGGGATAAATGGACAATCTCAGTTTTTGGGGTTCTGATCGGCGTCTACTGCCTCGCAGTGCTTGGATTTGTCGCCACCAGTCCCGATCTGGGGTTGCGGTTCCTTCTCGTTGACGCCACGGAACCAGGGATGGACACCGACCCGGCCGAGGCCTCCCAGCCTGGCTTGAGGATCCGGCATGTCACGGACGCGCTGCATGCGGAGAGCCGGTTTACCCCCCAGCCGGGAGACCGACTAGTCGCCATTGCCGGCAAGCCAGTCTCTTCCTTCCTCCACTTTGCCGCGCGGATGCTGGAGCTGCGTCACGCCGACGTGCGACCGGGAGGCCACCTGAATCTGGAGGGGGATCTGGCCGATCACGAGCGGCTGCCCGAGGTGGTTGAACTGAATGGGAGGCTGCTGGTCGAGGTCGACTACCTCCGCAACGGCCACCTGGTGGCGGGCTGGCTCCCCTTGCGATCGCTGCCGTGGGACAACGTCTTGCAAACGCTCCTCTGGTTCCTGCTGGAATTTGGGATCTTTGCCGTGGGAGCGATCGCCTACTGGGCGCGCCCCTTCGACCGGCAGGCGCGGGTCTTTTTCGCGATGTGTGTCGTCACGCTGGGGGGCTTTGTGGGGGGCTATCACTGGTGGCTCATTGCCGGAAGCCTGTGGCTCTCCATCCCGTTCATCGTTTGCGCGATGCTGGTCCCGGTGGTGACGCTTCATTTCTTCCTCGTCTATCCGGAGCCACGCTCCCCCTTATCGCGGTTTCCGCGGTTGACCCTGGGGACCGTCTACTTTCTTCCCGCGGCCTGGACGGTCGCAGTGGTATCGCTGGTGGTTTACGGCTGGTGGCTGTTCAGCGTCGAGGAATCCGGGGAGCGGATCTCCCAGCTTCTGGCGTGGCTCGATCTGTCGATTCGGATCTATCTGGGGATCGCCGCCCTCTATTTTCTGGGGACGGTGGCGGCCCTGGCGACGAGCTTTTTCTCGACCCGCAATCCGATCCAGCACGACCAGGTGAAATGGATTCTGTGGGCCGCCTTGGGAGCGACGCTGCCGGTCGGATACACGCTCTACCTGGCGCATTTTCAAAAGCCGCGCTTCGCGCTGGGAGCCGCAAGCTGGCCCATGTTTTGCGCGAGCCTGCTGTTCATGCTGGCCTACGCGATCGGCATTGTCCGCTACAAGCTGATGCTCATCGACCAGATTTTCAGCCGTGGGATGGTGTATTACCTCCTCAGTCTGCTGATCACCGTGGTCTTCAGTCTGGCAATCGCCCTCAGCAGTCTGGCGGGGATGTACCGGAATTCGCTCTGGACGCATCAGACCCCGGCGGTCGTCGGGCTGGTGATGGTCGCCGTGTTGCTCCTGAACTGGTCGCGCGGGCGCTTGCAGGAGCTGATCGACCGGAAGTTCTTCCGGGAGAAGTTTCAACTCGACAAGGCGTTGCAGCGAATGAACCAGTCGGCCGGAGAACTGGGAGATCCGCAAGTGCTCGGACAGCGAATGCTCTCCTCCTGCCGCGAACTGCTGGGAGTGGAACAGGCGGCGCTCTATTTGCGGGATGCGCATGCCGACGTCTTCCGATTGATTGCTGCCGAGGGGATGGACCGGGCGCCGCTGCAGATCGCCAAGGACCAGGAACTGTTGAGTCTGCTCGACGCGGATCCCAACCTGCAACGCGATGACGACCTGCAACAGGAGATCCCCAGCCAGTCGCAGGTGTTTTTGGCACAACTCGACGTGGAACTGGTGCATGCCCTGGAAATGGACGGACACGTGGGAGGAGTCTTGATGCTCGGGGCCAAACGGAGCGGAATGCGTTATACCGCCGAAGATTTGGCCCTCCTGGCTTCGCTGGGGCAGATCACCAGCGTGGCGCTGCACGGGGCGCGGATTCATCAGGCGGCCACCCGGCTCAACCAGGAGCTGCAAGTCAAACTCGAAAAAATCGCCGATCAACAGCGGATGATCTCGATGCTGCAGGCGGAGATCACGTCGCGGCAGCAGATCGAAGCTCCCGCCGAACGCGAGCCGTTCCGCCGCGACCTGATCAAAGGGAGCAGTCCCGCGATCCAGACGGTGCTGGAAACGGTCCGCAAGGTCTCCTCAAGCCAATCCTCTGTGCTGGTCCGAGGAGAAAGCGGGACGGGAAAGGAACTCCTGGCGCGCGCGTTGCACGACAACAGCCCGCGGCGGGGAGGGCCGATGGTCAGCGTACACTGCGGCGCCCTCTCGGCGGGGCTTCTGGAAAGCGAACTGTTTGGGCACGTCAAAGGCTCGTTCACCGGCGCCCATCGGGACAAGATCGGACGCTTCGAAATGGCGGACGGGGGGACGCTGTTTCTGGACGAGATCGGGGACATCTCGCTGGAAACGCAAATCAAACTGCTCCGTGTGCTCCAGGAACGGGAGTTCGAACCGGTGGGGGGGACGCGAAAAATCCAGGTCGATGTGCGGCTGATCGCCGCCACGCACCAGAATCTCGAGCGGCTGATCACCGAGGGGAGATTCCGCGAAGACCTGTTCTACCGGTTGAACGTCATCAGCATCACGCTCCCTCCGCTCCGGGAACGGGCCGACGACATTTTTGAACTGGCGCTCCACTTTCTCACCAGGGCCGCGGAAAAGGCGGGGAAGCGGATTTCGCATTTCGAAGAACCGGTGATGGAGGCGCTGGCGCGATACTCCTGGCCGGGGAATATCCGCGAATTGGAAAACGCCATCGAACGGGCGGTCGTCATGTCCGAAGGACCGGCGATCTCGCTGGAAGATTTGCCGGCGGTCCTCCTGGAGGAGCGCGCGCCGCGCGGGCGCGTGCTGGAGATCAAGCCCCAGCCCCCGATGTCTGCCGCGGACGCAGCGGCCGGGTTTGAACTGGAAGTTCCCGGCGCGGCAGGAACGCGCCCCAACCAGTCCCTGGAGCGGCAACGACTGGTCGACGCGCTCCAGAAATGCGGCGGAAACAAGGCGCAGGCGGCGCGGTTGCTCAATCTGCCGCGAAGCACGTTTTTCAGCAAATTGAAAAAGTATCGGCTCGAATGAGGTTTACGGGCGCATTTGTCAGGGAAGCGGGGCAGGCGGGACTCCTCGCCCCGATCAGCACTGCCGAGAAGGATTCTCCGATCGCCCAGTTGTAGGTTTTGCGGAGGCAACCAACGCTATCTGGGAAGCACCTCCCGTCGCCAAACGAACAGTTCTCGAAGCATCGGAGCCCCTGGATTGGATCCAACGAAAATCCTTCATGGCGTTGCCCCGTCAGGCGCCGAGCGCTTCTCTGAGGCGCTGCAGATCCCCTCCCAAACGCGTCAGTTCCTCACGAACCTGTCCGAGCGATTCGTGCAGCTCCTGGTTCTCGGACTGTAATAGCGCGCGGGCCGCCTCCAGCGCCGCCAGACGGGTTGAAATGTCGTCTGCGTTCGAGGCGCTGGGGAGTTTCCCCGGTACACGCGGTGCGATGGCCGCGGCTCCCCTGGAGGGAGTCCCCACCGGATTCGCCGTTCCCTCGACCGGCTCATCCGGTTCGTCCAGGGGCCGTGGGACCATCCGCCGCGACTCCTGCGGCTCGTAGAGATTGTGATCGATCTCCACCCCGCGCCGATCCAGTGGGGCGTCCGATTGCACCACCTGCCGTTCCATCAGTCCGGCCAGTTCGTTCCGCAACTGGTCCAGGCCATCCAGCGAACCGGCGGGAGCCATGCGGCTGGCCCGCGCCCGCAAATCGCCGATCGATTGTCTCCCGCGCAGCAGAAGCTCCGCCAGAATGGCCACCTGTGGCTCACTGAGCCAGGACCACCGCCGGCGCAGGTAATGCCGATAGCGTTCGGTCCGTCCCGATTCGGTGTGAACGACCGCCGCCAACCCCAGCTCGCGCAGTTCATTGGCCGCATCCGCCACATCCTCTTCGCCATAATTGGAGAGCGGCTCGCGGCCACTTTTCTGGTTGCAGCCCGTCGTGAGCGCCTTGAGCGTCAGCGGATACGACTCGGGAACCGTCAACGCCTTCTCGACCAGGGTTCCAAGCACGCGGCGCTGCGGTTTGCTGAGAGATCGGAGCGGCGGATATTCCTCGGAGGGAGTGGAATCAGACATCGGTAGAGGCTCCTTTCATGGTGACAGGAGGACATGGTAGCGAAACCCGCCCTCGCGCCACAATTTAGATTTCGCACCGGCGTGTCGCGACCAAACAACGGTTTGCGCGTGGTCGCAACCGACGCCGTGCCGACGAAACGGTCGTTTGGGAACCGAACTGTTGCCACGTCTTCGTGGCTGAGCGACACGATTCAGCTTCAGCGCGATTCCGGTCGATTCCAAAGGCGGAGCACTTTGTCCGATCCACCAGAAGCCAGCGACTTTCCGTCGCGGTTGAACGCCACGGCAAACATGCCACCAGGGTGGGCCGACAATTCCGCCTCAAGAGTGGAATCGCTAGTGCTCCAGATCCGCAGAATCCCCTCGTCGTCGCCACAGGCGAGCCGCTTGCCATCCGGCGAAAACGCCAGGCATCGCAACGCGCTCTTCCCAGGGAGCGTGGCTCGTTCAGTGCGAGCGGCGACGTTCCACAACTTGACTTGTCCGTCGATTCCGCCAGTGGCGAGCAGTTCGCCGTTGGGCGCGAACGAGACGACGGCCACCCCCAGGGCATGCCCCCTCAGAATGTCCAGTGGCTTGCCATTCTCGCAATCCCAGAGGCGAACTGTCCTGTCCCGGCTACCCGTGGCCAGCGTTTTTGCATCAGGAGAGAAGGCGGCACATTGCGGTTCATCTTCGTGTCCTTTGCACGATGCGATGATCGCCTGGGGCATCGGGGGTTTGGAAACGAAATCATGGCGCACTATATGAACTGCGTGAGCGGGTTCGGAGAGCCGCATGGCGTACGTCTTGCCGTCGGTCGCGATGGCCAATGGCCAGAGTTTTTCGCCTCTTCCCCCCACTCCAAAATCGAGCGGACGCCCATCCTTCATGTATTTGTCGCCAAAGGCAAAATGGAACTCATGTAAACCACGAAGGCTGACCCAAGTGTTGTCGGGGGCGAATGTGATTCCACTGATTGTCGATCGATTTGGCGCTTGACGCTGATAGAAGGGAAACTCCTGCTTCGTTTCGGATTCCCAAATCCGAATGCCGGCCTCATCTCCGGAAACCAGAATTGTCCCAGGGCCAAACGCCAGCGAGTGAATCGGTGTTTCGTAGCCGTCGATCGTTCCGGATGCCTTCCACGTTGGCTTCTGTGCCTGCGAGTTGTCGTCCTGGGCGACCAGGGAACGCCCCAACGCGGCCAGGACTTGCAATGTGAACACAATCCATCGGGTCGACTGTCGCATGGAGTTCTCCCTATCCGAAACGCTGGTTTCAATTCAAGCAGGAGACGGCGCCTTTGGCCGATGAATCATACCACCCCCCGAACCGCAGACCAACAGTCGCCGCGCCAGTGTCGATTCCATGGCTCTTCCCACCTGACGTTGATGCTTGAAAACCGGTCGGTCTGATGATAGAACGGCTGGTGTCACATGGCGTTACGTCTTCCATGATTCGACGCTGGGCCTGACTTGATGAACTTGCGGGTGTAGCTCAGTGGTAGAGCACTGGCTTCCCAAGCCTGATGTCGAGGGTTCGATCCCCTTCACCCGCTTTTCTATGCTCCGACAAGAGGCCTCTCAGGGATGAGTACACGGGTCGTCATCGTCGGCGGGGGGCTGGCCGGTCTGGCCGCGGCGGCGGCGCTCGCTGGACGCGGGTTGCAGATCACGCTTCTGGAATCGCGGCCGCGCTGGGGGGGACGGGCCAGTTCGTTCGTCGATCAGTCCACCGGAGAGGTGATCGACAACTGCCAGCACGTGGCGCTGGGCTGCTGCACGAATTTTCTCCATTTTTGCCGCAGCGTCGGGCTGGAGCAGTGCTTTCAAAGAGAACGGCAGCTCACGTTCATTGGTCCGGATGGCCGGTCCAGCGAGCTGCGCGCGACGTGGTGGCCCGCTCCGCTGCACCTCGCGGCGACGTTCGCACGACTGGGATACTTGTCCTGGAGCGAGAAACTGCGGCTGGCAAGTGGTTTGCGGGCGCTGGCTCGAACGGATCCGGCAAACTGCGGGGACGAGACTTTCGCCGACTGGCTCCAACGATACCGGCAACCGGCCGCCGTCGTGGAGCGCTTCTGGCATGTCGTGCTGGTGAGCGCGCTGAGCGAGACGCTGGACCGGGTCGACGTGGGGCATGCCCGCAAGGTGTTCGTGGACAGCTTTCTACGGAATCGCGAGGGATGGGAGGTGTGGATTCCCACGGTCCCCCTGGACGAATTGTACGGTACCCAGGTGGAAAAATGGCTCCGCGCGGCGGGAGTCGATTGCCGGCGGCAGGCGGGAGTTCGTCAGGTGCTGGCGGTCGAGCCCGAAGGGCGGGGGAATTCGCCCAAATCGGCGGCAGAGAAAGTCGCGGGAGTGGAATTGAGATCGGGCGAGCGGATCGAGGCCGAGCAGGTGATCCTGACCGTCCCGCCGCACCTGGTGGCGGAACTGCTTCCAGACTCCTGGCGGCAGCACTCGTTCGTCGTCGCCGCGGAACGATTGGAAACGGCCCCCATCTCCAGCGTCCATCTGTGGTTTGATCGGCCGATCACATCGCTGCGACATGCGACGCTGGTGGGACGATTGAGCCAGTGGGTTTTCAATCGCTCGGCGATTTTTCCCGGAGAGGCGACGGACCAGTCGGCGGAGGGGGTCGCCGCGAGGTGCTATTATCAAGTGGTCATCAGCGCCTCGCGCGAGGTGGATGGACAGCCGCAGGGGGCGACGATCGAGAAGGTGGTGGCCGAGTTGCGAGAAATCTGGCCCGCGGCGCGCGAGGCGCAACTCATGCACGCGCGGCTGGTGACTGAACACAAAGCGGTGATCTCGATGCTGCCGGGGATTGATCGGAATCGTCCCGTGCAACGGACGCTGATTTCGGGATTGAAACTGGCAGGAGATTGGACGCGGACCGGCTGGCCGGGAACGATGGAGGGAGCGGTGCGGAGCGGCTACCTGGCGGCACAGAGCGTTCTGGAAGACCTCGGTCGGGGAGAATCGCTGGTGCAGCCGGATCTTCCGACCAGTTTCCTGTCGCGATGGCTGCTGGGGTTGTAGACTGAGAGGCCATGCCAGCCAAACGCTCCCTTCGCCGCAGTCCCGAAATCGCCCTGGCGCGCAAGGCGGCGGGGCTGGTGTCGATGTTGGCCGGGCTGATGGTGGTGGGAACCGTTGGGCTGAGGATCTTCACGGGGGGAAGCTGGATCGATTGCCTGTATATGGCGGTGACGACGATCACGACGGTCGGATACGGCGAGATCGTCCCCATGACCCCCGCCGCCCGCATGTTCATCGTCGTATTTCTGTTTGCCGGGTTCGGACTGGGATCGTACAGTTTCTTTCAGATCGGGCAGTGGGTGCTCAGCGTCGAGGTTCGTCAACTGGTGGAAATGCGCCGCATGGAAAACAAGATTGACCGACTACAGAACCATTACATCGTGTGCGGGATGGGCCGCATGGGGCGGACGATCTGTCAGCAGCTCTCGGAACGGTCCAAGCCGTTCGTCGTCATCGACGTCGACGAAGAAAAACTGAAGGCACACTGCGCGGATGCCGGCTGGCTGTATCTGGCGGGAGATTCCACCAACGATCAGGTGCTCTTGGCAGCGGGGATCGACCGCGCCCGGGCGCTGGCGACGGTCCTTCCCACCGACGCGGACAACGTCTATGTCGTGTTGACGGCGCGGTTGCTCTCATGGCGGCTGGAAATCATCGCCCGCGCCAGCCAGGACGCCGCCGCGCTCAAACTCCAGCGGGCCGGAGCCAACCGGGTCGTCAGCCCGTACAGCACCGGCGCCGAGAAGATGGCGCGGTTCATGCTCAATCCCAACATCGAAGATTTTCTCGAGATCGCCGACAACAAGGGGCAGGATCTGGAATTGGCCGACGTGCAGATCGCCGCCGACAGCCCCTATGTGGGGAAACGGCTTCACGAAACCGATCTCCGGGAATTGGGAGTGATCATCGTGGGGATTCGCCGCAAAGGGGGAGAACGCCTCATGCCTCCCCCCGGCAATGCCCTGATCGAGGCGGGAGATTGCCTGTTCGTCTTCGGGAGCAAAGGCTCCGTCAATCAAATGATCGGCGACTCCGCCAGTCCGACGTAGCCGGCGGAAGGGGAGCGATAGGAACGCGGCATTTCGGATCCGGTTCGCCCCCATCCGGCCCCGTGCCGGTGGAGCGAATGACTGAATGCTAACGCCCAGTGCCAGTCAGTCATCCCACGTGTGGAACCTCAGCCCCCCTCCCCGCCGCGACAAACGCTGATCCGCGCGACAAGGCATTGCTGCGGCGGGGAGGGGGGCTGAGGTTCAGGAGCGCGGGGTACGGTGTGTCGGGCGTGTGAGTAGCCTCCAGTCATGGCTTCCACCGGCACAGGGCCGGTGGGGAGTTGGCGTTTCGCGATCATTCGCGTTTTCAGTCTGCCAGCGGAACAGTTCGCCCCCCCTTGTTCAGCGTGGAAGTTTTCAATCCTTGCCTGCAGTCGGAGCAAACTGCAGAGCGTACACATCGGCGTCCTGCAACACGCACCGCAGGCGGACTGGTTTTCCGGCGTGTGCCGCCAGCGACGGATTCCCTTTCCAGACCACTGCCCGGTCGATCTCATTGCCGATCTGTTCCTGGCAGTCGGCCAGTGTGAATCCAGGAAGCGGCTCCCCCGCGGCCGATTGCAGTTCCAGCCGAATCCCCCCGCCGGCCGAAGTGGCAAAATTGATGTGCAGTTCGGCGCCGTCGAACGTGAACGGGCGCGTCAACAATTCCCCCCCCACGGCACCGGCGCGGACCGACGCGAAGCCGTCCAGCCGCAGGCTGTAGCGCCGCACGTGCGACGTCGGCTGCGCATAATCGTGGTTCACATAGAACGACATTTCGTCCGGACCGGTCTGGACGAGATTCAGTGCGGGATAGTTCGTTCGCGAGACCCAATGGCCCGGACCGATCCCCGGTTTGAGAAAACCTTCCAAAAACGTGCGATCATAGACCGCTCCTCCCCGGCTGGTCATGAAGACCGAATCCGACGTGTCCTGAAAATACTCCGGATTGACCCGGATCGCCCGCGCCTGGTCCGCATTGAGCACCTGCCGCCCTTCAAAAAATCGGGCGGCGATCGACACGTATAGGTGCGGCGCGCGAAAATAGGGGGAGGTCTGATTCGTGTAAAGATGCTCGGCCGGGGCGGGACGCGCTCCGGAAACCCCGTCATCATGCCGCTGCTCCATCAGAACCGCCGGGGACCACGTCCGAAAATCGGCGCTGGTCGAGCGGGCCACCCGCCGCAGGCCGTCCCAGACGCGAAAGTAGCAGACATAACACCGCTCCGCTTCCGACCAGAACGCCAGGTTTTGCGAATCGAACAGATGAATGTGGGGGAATGGAACATCGTCCCGTGAGAGGATCGGCTCATCGCGCCACCTCCGCCAATGGACTCCATCGGCAGAAACAAACGCGAACAGCTTGTCCCCCGTCCCCCCCACCCCCTTGAATCGCTCACTGGCGGCCACCCCTGGCCGCATGTCGAGAAACGGGCAGAAATTGTGCATCACCGGCGCCACGCGATCGAGGACGACATTGTTCGTCTTGCTCCCGGCCACTTCATACAGCTCCAGCGCGGGACGAGTCCAATGGATCCCGTCCGGTGATTCGGCCAGGCAGGTCTTTTCATGCTCACTCCCATCCAGCCCCTGTTGGACCATCCCCCGGTAGTACATCAAAAACCGGTCTCCATCCCGGATCACCGTCGTGTACCCCGCAAACGGTCCTTCCCACGGCTGATCCAACCGCAACGAAACCTCTTCACGCCGCGGCTCGTGCAGATGCAACCGCGCTCCGGTCAATCGCTCGATCAGCAGGCGATCGACAAACAGCTCGCGTCGCGAGCCAATGGCGATGGGGGCACCGCCGGGCTGTGGCTGGTCCGCCGCGACGGTGGAAACACCAGGAGCGATGGCCAGGAGGATGAGAGTGAAATACATCAGACTCCGGCGCTTCAGCGACATGCCTCGGCCTTTCGATTGCGTTCGGTAAGAAACCAGGTGATCCAATTCCACGCCTCACGGCTCATGACTCACGGCTCATGACGGTGACAGCCGCGCGTCCTGAGTATATCGCCCCCCCTGGAGTGCGGCGACTTCATCGCCGCTTTTCGTATGGCGGAGAGACAACGTCCGACGAACAGTTGCGCCGCTTCACGATGCAGGGTTATCATGTCGGGCGACGTCGGTTTCGGAAGAACGAAAAGCGGGCAAAACTTCCCGCACGCCAGAGCTCAAAAATCCCCCGGCTCCCTGGGAGGGGAGCCGGGGGGAGGCGCGGCCCGG
>JBJXGA010000199.1:0-34979 GCA_046152955.1 Planctomycetales bacterium
AGAGTGGCGCGAGGCGCCGTTCTGGGTGTGGAGGTCGGGTGACTCCGTGCGGGGACGTGTTTTCGCGCGCCGCCAGGGAAAGCAGGTCGAGCTGTCCGACGGCGCGCGCGTGTTCGCCGCGCTCCCCTTGGCGCCCGATCAGGATGGCCGCGCGGCAGTCGCCATTTTGCAGGGACTCGAGGCGCAGGGGATTCGGCTGCGGACGCGGGCGCTGACCACCACCCTCTTTTCCCGGCTTTGTCTGGCGGACCTGTTTGTCCACGGGTTGGGGGGGGCGCGCTATGATGAGATGACCGATCGGCTGATCTGTCGCCTGTTCGAGATTCCCGCGCCGGAGTTTCTCACGCTGTCGGCCACGGTCCGCCTTCCACTGGAAAGCCATGCCGTGGAACCCGCGGATGCCTGGCGGCTGCGACAGCAATTGCGCGAGTTGGACTTCCATTCAGAGCGGCATCTTCCGCAGCCCGTTCCAGCCGCGGCTCAACGCTGGGTGGCGGAAAAGGCCCGGCTGATCGCGGAGGAACACTCTGGCGGTCCCCAAACGAGCGACGGGTTGTTACACTCCCGAGGACACGGGCCAGGCTATGACCGGCTGCGCAGGCTGCGCGAAGTGAACCGGCGCCTGGCGGAATTGACCCTGGCGGAGCGAACCAAGATCCACGACGAACTGCACCGCACCCAGCGGCAATTGGCCGCCAACAGCGTGCTGCAACACCGCGAATACCCGTTCTGTTTGTACCCCGAAGAAAAGCTGCATCGCTTTTTGGATCATGTCTGTCGCCGACTGGGATCGTAAGGAATCGCGCGTGAGCTGGTGGCGGGATCTGGCGATCCTGCTGGTCGGCGCGATTCTGATCTGGCAGTCGCGGATCGAATACGACTACATCCAATATGCCTACCCCGATCTTCCCGCGCTCCTTTTGGCCGCCGGCGCGATCATGGTGGTGTGGGGGATTCGCGGGGTGGCACGGTGGTTGTGGCAGCGCCCGGAGCGCATCCGGAAGTCGGGGGCCGCCCGTCGCTACCGCGTGCGTCTCCAGACGGAAGCCTGGATCTACGTGGTGATTCTTCTGGTGCTCTGCCTGGGAGCTCTATTGGGCAAATCCAATATCCTGTTGCTCGTCTTTGGACTCATGGCGGGGCCCTTCGTCCTGGGGGGACAGATCACGCTGTTGGTTCTCAATCGGCTGCAAGTCGAGCGGGAGTTGCCCGACCATGCGGTCGCCGGACAGAAATTCGCCGTGCGGGTCCGATTGGCCAATCGCAAACCGCTCCTCTCGGCCTGGATGATTGTCGCTAGCGATACGCTGGCCGGGGCCAGAGCGAAACTGAAGCCTTCAGTTCTCTTCACGCGCATTCCGCCGCGTCAGCAGCGGGAAGCGGCCTATGCCGTCTGTCCGGCCGAGCGCGGGAAATACCGCGTGGGGCCGATGCGGGTCTCTTGCGGGTTTCCGTTTGGTCTGGTGGAACGCTCATTCGAACTGGGGCAAGTCGAAGAGCTGGTGGTCTTTCCGCGAATGGGGCGAATCGTCCCCGCCTGGTATGCCGCCTACCGCCAGGGGCGCCAGGCGGTGGATCGTGCCTTGCCGCGGGGAGGAGTCCTGGACGAAGAGTTTCACCGGCTCCGCGAGTATCGGGGTGGGGACAATCCGCGTTCGATTCACTGGCGGACCACGGCGCGGCGCAATGAACTGATGGTCCGCGAATACGAGCACCACCGCGAGCCGACCCTCTGCCTGGTGCTCGACCTGTGGCAACCCCAGTCTCCGACTCCCGGTGAATTTCAGCGGGTGGAACTGGCGGTCAGTCTGGCGGCGACCTTGTGTGCCGAACAGTCGCGGGGGGGAGGGGATGCACGCATCCATCTGGTGATTTCAGGAGCCGAACTGTCGCGCATGTCCGGCACCGGGAGCGAACTGGCACTGCGGGAACTGCTGGGGACGCTGTCGCTGGCCCAGGCCGGTCCGTCCACACAATTGGCCGCCGCCCTGCGGGAAGCCTCCGCCGCCCAGTGGCACGACATGCGGCGCGTGCTGATCTCCACCCGCCCCGATCCGACGGCGGCCTGTCAGGGGGACTTGCCCGACGCTGATTTCGAAGTCATCGAAGCGAGCCCGACGGCATTGGCTGAGATTTTCATCTTCGACGGCCTGACGGAGCAGCCGAAGCCATGACGCTGGAAACCGTCTTTCGATTCAGCATGCTGTCGGTCGCGGCGCTGGCGGGTGGAATTCTCGCTGGCGCCGAAGAACGCCCGTTTCCGGCCGGATTTACGGTGTTAATGTGCGTGCTGTCGCTGTTTTTCAACGAACGGTTGCGAACCATCCGCTTGCCGCTGGTCTGGTGCAATGTGTTGGGGCTGGCGGCGCTGGGAGTTTCGACCTACGAATTTTTCGGCGAAAGCCTCGACGCGCGGCTCACCTCGGGGGCGCATTTTCTGGTGTATCTCACCTGGATCGTGCTGTTTCAGGACAAACGCCCCAGCCAGTATTGGTGGCTGTTGGCGCTGGGCACGCTGCAGGTCGCCGTGGCGGCGGTCATGACCATCTCTTCGGAGGGATTCGGAATTCTGCTGTTGGCCTATCTCCTCTTGGCGTTGTGGACGATGGCGGTGTTTCATTTGTACCGTGGAGCAGTTGCGTATGGCGAAGCGGCTGGAAGTCAGGAATCGCCGGAGGTTGAGGGAACCACCGCGGCACACGGGATGGCGTCAGGCGTCCCAACAGAGGCTCGCTGGGGGGGACCGCTGACGACGATCGAACATGCCATCCAGCAGGATCATCCCGGACGGTGGATCACAGGCCGATTCACCGCCGGAGCGCTGTCCATCGCCGTTGCCGGCCTGGGATTGGGGCTGGTGCTGTTTCTGCTCGTGCCGCGGTATTGGATTGGCAATGGCAATCCGTTCGCCTCGCATTCCGATCCGGCGTTCCGGGCGCTGACCGGGTTTTCCAACGAAGTGCGGCTGGGGCATCTGGGGAACATTCTGGAGCGGAGCGAGCGGGTCTTTCAATTGCGGCTGTACAACAACGACACCCACTCGCCAATCGACCTGGACCAGTTTGTTTCTCGGCATGGGATGCAGGAGCCGTTGTTTCGCGGGAATGTGCTGGATATGTACGAACGGGGCCGCTGGTCCAACTCTGGGGGGCGCCGCCGCCTGGCCAACATGCAGTCGCATCCCCGCGAGGATGGGATGATTCGCCAGGAATACACGCTCGACGCGCTGGGCTCCGACGTGTTGTTCTGCCTGCGCCCCATCCAACTCGGGGCGTACACGCCGTATGAGCAAATCACGGTCGATCCGGAATCATTGAAGCTCGTGGTCCGAGACTCGGCGCGGAATCCGATTCAGTACCTGGTCTGGTCGCAGCCCTATGTTCCCGCGACCGGATCCGCCACGGCGCGCCGCGGACAGTTTGCCGATCTTCCCGCCATCGATCGGGACGAATTGGCCCAGCGGCGCCGCGCGCGGTACGTACAGTTGCCCGACAACCTGGAACGGCTGCAAGCGCTGGCGGCCGACTGGACGCGGTCGATCGCTCCCCCGGCGGGAGGAGACGCCCCCCCTCCGCGGCGGATCGCCGAGACAATTGAGCGTCGGCTTCGCGATTCGGGGGAATTCACCTACTCGCTCAAAATGGGGGTGATCGATCCAGAGATCGACCCGGTCGAGGATTTTCTAGTCAACCGCAAATCGGGGCATTGCGAATACTTCGCTTCGAGCCTGGCCCTCTTGCTCCGTTCGGTGGGAATTCCCGCGCGGCTGATCACCGGCTTCAAGGGAGCGGAGTACTTCAAGAGCGGCGGATACTATGAAGTTCAGCAGCGGCACGCGCACGCCTGGGTCGAAGCGTATCTCGACAACGAATGGGTGTCCCTCGACGCCACCCCGGCGGCACGCGATGACAGCGTCAAAAACTTCGGCTCGGATTCGTCGTTCTGGAAGAATGCCACCAGCTCCCTCTCCTCCTTCTGGGCCACGTACGTGGTCAACATGTCCCTCAGTCGGCAGGAAGAATCGCTGTACGACCCGATCAAGTCCTCATTGAGCGAGGGGCTCGCGCCGTTGAAAGCGGTCGTGACGGAACTGTTGCAGGGAGGTTCCGATGGTCCATCGGCCAAATCGCGCTGGTCCGGAATGGGGGTCGTTTTCCTGGGTTTGGTAGCGTTGGGTTTGGGAGTCATGGGAACGCGCCGCCTGCGGCGCCACGGAGCGATTTTGGGTTCGCACTCCACCGGCGCGGCGTCGCGCTGGCCCGCCTGGTGGCGACGCCTGTGGGGTCCGCCGCGCGATCGGCGGGTGGCCATCGAACTCTATGAACGATTCCTGACGGTTGTCGCCACCCAGAAACTCCGCCCGCAAGATCCGCAGACTCCGCGTGAATTCTCGCAGGAAGTCGCGCGTGCTCTGGCCGAACTGTTGACTCAGGAGGGGCTGGAGTCGCTCCCCGATCTGGTCACGCAGTGGTACTACGGGGTGCGGTTCGGGGGCGCCCCGCCCCTTCCGGCCCAGGTCGCGCAATTCGATGGACAACTGTCGCAGTTGGCCGCGGCCCTGCGCACGTCGTCGGGCGGTTCCCGCAAGGGGCGAACCGCCACCGCGTCTCATTCCAATTGAAAGAGCCCCGCCTCGTCGCCGCAGAAAGGATTCGATCTCTGCTCTCGCCCGATCGTCGTCGGGTCTCCATGACCGGGGTAAACCTCCGTTTCCGGAGGCAGGGAAAACAGCTTGTCCCGAATCCCCCGCACCAGGAGTTCCTGACTCCCGCCGGGAAAGTCGCATCGGCCAATGCTTCCGGCGAACAACACGTCCCCCGCCAGAACGACGCAGGGGGTCGCCGATCGAACCACGTACACCACGTGCCCTGGGCTGTGGCCGGGAATCTCCCGCACCTCGAATTCGATTCCGGCTGCGGAGACGACGTCATGTTCGGCGACGAGCCGATCGGCTGGGGGACTTGTTACGGCGACTCCCCCCAGGCGGCTCAGGTTGGCCCCCGCGTCGGTCAGCATCGGCGCATCCCCCGCGCCAATCACAATTGGAAGGTCGGGCCATTCCTGCCGCAGCCCGGCGTTCCCGGCAATGTGGTCGGCATGCCCATGCGTCAGCAGGATCAGGCAGGGGGAGAGGCGCTGCGCGCGGAGAAAATTGACAATGGACTTCGGCTGAAACCCGGGATCGACGACCACGCAATCGGTATGATCCGCTTGGCGCACGATCCAGGTGTTTTCCATGAAGGGAGCCGAGACGATGACGTCGATCTGGAGTTCCATGGATCCGCTGTCGGCGCTGGCGCGCAGCGCCGCTGAAAGGAGAATAAGAAAACGCACGCCCGGTTGAGAAAGATAAGCGGCATCCATGCCAACAAGCCGTCCATGGTGCTTAGACGCTTGCCATCGCCTGGACAATCACCCGAGTGAGTTGATTCGCTGCCTTCCTCAAAACCGGGCATGCGTTTAGTCGGAGAGCTGCTTCAGGAGCGGCCCGAAGGCGGGCATCTCCTGTCGCAACAATTCCAGCCATGCCTGTGGGTTCCAGATTTCCACGCAGATCGCCGCTCCCACCAGCATCACTTCTCCCTCGGGAGCGACATCGAGGAATTCGCGAAAGCCTTCGGGGATCACCAGCCGCGAACGATTGGCCAGTCGGACGGTTCGCGATCGGGTCGACAACAATCGACCCAGCCGCTGCACGTCTCCCCACCGCTGTTCCATCCGCCCCGCCTGAATTTTCTGGCGGATCAAACCGACCCCATCGTCGGTGCGCTGCTGCCAGTCAGCGGAGCGCCACAGGCTCAAGCAGCCCGCCTGCTCTTTGGCAAGAATGACGTCTCCCTCGGGGTCCGAAATCGGTTCGGCCAATTCGGCTGGCAACGTGATGCGGAACCGATCGTCGATCACGCGCTTGAATTCGCCCGTGATGAAGGCATGCGGTGGAGTCGGCATCGGTGTCCGCCGGAAACGTCAGTAACAACCCGGATCGGGAGCATCCCGGCCGCGGGCGATTCATCATAATGGGCAGGAAGCCCACAAGCAACCAATTGTAAAAGATCAAATGGGCATAAAACCCACCAACACCGATCAGCCTACACGCTCCACACAACAATTGCAAACGAAAAAACTCCCCTTTCCGAAAAAATCCGAATCTCGATTTCAGCAGTCGCCTGAAAATGGTGCCCCCGATGCGCCGGCCGACTCGGATCGTTCTCATCGAGCCGTCGAATCCGAACGGGACGGAGATGACAGAAAAATCGCTGCCAGAAAAATCACCGTGTTGACTGGCATCATCGGTCCTGTGCGGAAAACCATTTCGCCTTGCCATTTCGATTCCCACGGCGCGGCTCACCAAGGCAATGATCGCAGCACTGCCTGCCCTACCGCCATTTTTTACCGCAGTCCTTTTTGCCCTATTCTTTCGAACCTCTACGGAAACGCCGTGAACGGTTCTACAGGCGCGGCCTGGCCGCTACCTGCGCCATTCGCCACCCAGTTTCCCGCGCTCATGCACCTCGTCCCCCTTCAACTTCGCCGGAGAACTTTCCCTCCGCGGGAAATCCCTCTAGGATGGCGTCCCGTGACAACCACGGTCCGTCCGGTCAGCCGCAGGGCGCTCCCGCGAACGACGCGACCGGAGTGGATCATCCTTCCGACGCGCAGACCTCATGCCACTGACTCTCGGCACCGCCAAAGCGATCCCCGGTCGCATCGTTTACGGAACCTTTGATCTCGTGGCGCATCCCACGGGTGGGATCGATCAGTTGCCGGTCGTGATCGCCCAGGGTAATGCCAAGGGACCGGTGTTCTGGCTCACTGCGGGAATCCATGGCAACGAGCATTCCGGCCTGCAGGCGCTGCACCTGCTGATGACGCGCGAGCTGGTGCGTGGGCTGCATGGCACGATCGTCTGCATTCCGGCCCTCAATCCGGCGGGATTGCGGACGATGAAGCGCGAGGCCTATTACCACCGCGGCGACCCCAACCGGCTGTTTCCGGACGGCCGCGAATCGGTTGAACGCGATCCCGAGCTGGATCCTCCCTCGGCGCTGGAGCAGGCCTACGGACGGCTGTTCGCCCAGATCGAAGCGACAGCCGATTGCTGGATCGATCTGCACAATACCTGGACCGATTCCGTCTCGATGGTCTATCGCGATCGGGTGTATTACCGCGACAGCGGGAGCCCCGCCCAGGTGCGAGGTGCCCGCGTGGAAGCGGAAAAACTCGACGCTCGGATCGCCGGTTTGTGCCAGGCCTACGGTCACAGCGTCCTCAATGAAATGGCACTGGCCCCGTATTTCGACGACAAGCTGCATCGCTCGACAACCGGCGCGGCGGTGAACGTCGCCCGCATTCCGGCGCTGACGATGGAGCTGGGGACCGGCCACATGCCCAATCCGGCGATCGTCGCCGCTTGCGTCGCCGGTTTGAGAAACGCGCTCCGTTGGGCCGAGATGCTCGAAGGGGACCGGGAACCGATCACCGGAATCAAGGTGGTCGATCTGGGCTATCCCTGTCGCCGCCGGAGCACCCCGCGCGTCAGCACCGCTTGCATCGTGCGCCACCTCGTCGAGTCGGGAGACGTGGTCAAGCAGGGGGATCCGATTGCCGAGGTGCGCGACGTCTGGGGCCGGCCGATCGCGGAAAAAGTCCTCCGCGCCGAATGCGACGGCTGGATCATGGGACGAACGCACGGAATCGTCCATTATCCCGGCATCGAAATCTGCGGCATGGGAGTCCGCGACGACCTCCCCACCGTTCTGCCGTATCCATCAGAGTATTTCGCCGGTTGATCCGCAGCGACATTCCGCCAGAACCCCGTGGGCGACGCAGGCTGCGTCGCCGTCCAAGTAACCACCCCCCACGTCCAACACCCGGCCCGCCAAGTGCCCAGTCTGGCCTGCGCAAACGAGTCGCGTGTTCAATTGCAGGAGCGCCAGGAAGACCATTCATTTCTATTCCGGCTCGCTCCGACCCGGCCCTGTGCCGGTGGAGCGGTTCATGAGCGTGGGACACCGGGTGTCACGCATGAATGTAGCTGCCAGGCATGCCACCGCTGGCACAAGGCCAGCGGTGGCGATTCATCAAGAGATGCCGTCTCGTCGTTCCAGCGGAACCATTCCGGGATCAATGCATCACCAGGTCATTCCAGACGCTTGCGCAGGCCAGGCCTGACCTACGCGTCTGGAGCCGCAGTGGAGAGCCGTCGCCGAAACATCCGCGCGCAGCGCACGAGCCGCGGCAGGCAGAGGGCTTCCGTCCGATCGTAGGCGAAGAGGGAGCAGACCGGGTGCCCCGCGGCGATTTTCTGACCGGGCGCGGGAAGGTCGGCGACGAAGGGAAACCGGTCATCGAGCGGGTCAAGTAGCAAGTTCCGCGCATCATGCGCCCACAGCTCGCGCTCCGCGAACAGGACGATTTTTCCCAGAACCCGGTCACGGTGTTGGACGCCAGCCACGGAGAGCCGGGAAATCAAGCGACCCAGCGGTCCGGCGCTAGCCTCCCGCTCCTCCCCTGGATCAAGAGAGGCATCGCTGAGGTCACCCCGACACGCCTGGGCTTGGCATCCGACCAGCGACACCGACCAGCGATGATCGAGCAATTCCATCGCCCCTGTGTACCGTGGATTGACCTCCGTCAGCCAGGGGGTTCCCTCGCCATCCACTATGAAGTCGCAGCCAAATAGCCCCAGGAGCGGTCCCTCCCGTGCCAGCCGTTCTCCGATGCTCCGCATCAACTCCAGCGTCCCTGTGTCCAGTTCCGCGGGGGACAGGGCGCCGCACCAGGCAAATGGCGGCGCCGCGACCCGCGACAGGCCGATCAATTGCCGCATCCCCCCCAGAAACAACACCTGATCGGGCAGCGCGAGGAAATGCGCTGCATAGGCTTTCCCTTCCACGCGGCGCTGGTAATAGACAGTTTCGTCAAGCGGCGTGGCCGATTCGTCCCAGCGAGAAATGCCCCTTCCGCCAGAACCACACAGCGGCTTTTGCAGCCAGGAACCGTCGGCGGGGGGAGGGGCTACTGCCGCGGGCCAGAGGTCAAGGACCGGCAATCCCACTTGACGCAACTGGGCCGCAATCCACCACGGATCGCGGATGCGTTGCAAAACATCCCCCGGATTTCCCCACAACGGCCGACCCCGTGACAGTTGGTCCACAAGTTGCGGGTGATTCTCCATTCCCCCGGTGTACATCCAGGGGGCAGGAGAAAGGGCGGCGGCCCCTTCCACAACTCCTTCCGGAAAATCGGGGGCGGCGACTCCCTGGGCGACCGACACCAGGTCCACATCGCCATACAAATCGACCCACGTCGGTTGCCATCCGCCCCGCAACGCCGAATGGGCCGCGGCGCGCGTGCTGGCGCCGACGATCAACAGCGGCAGTCGCGGATCGGACAAACCCGAAAATCTCCCCTGGAAACTGGCAAAGCGCGCGGTGAATTGTTATCAAAGTCGGTCGGCGGGTGCTCTCACCCGGCCGAATCAGTCCCTGATTCCCAAGCGTATCGGTTTTGAAGCCCTTACGGCAAGACAGCCCACAGGAGAAGAGTTTATGTCGATGTACGTCGGAGAAGCGCTGGTTGGTGAAGGCAATGAAGTGGCCCATATTGATCTGTTGATCGGCGATAAGGCCGGCCCGGTGGGAGTGGCGTTTGCCAACGCCCTGGCCCGGCAATCCAGCGGGCACAGCAATCTGCTGGCGGTGCTGACCCCCAACCTGGCGGTCAAGCCGGCCACCGTGATGATCACCAAGGTGACCATCAAGGGTGCCAAGCAGGCGGTCCAGATGTTTGGCCCGGCGCAATACGCCGTCGCCAAGGCGGTCGCCGATTCGGTCGAGTCGGGCGTCATCCCCAAGGATCAGGCCGAGAATCTCGTCATCGTCTGCGGCGTGTTCATCCACTGGGAAGCCGCCGACGACAAGAAGATCTTCCAGTACAACTACGAAGCGACCAAGCTGTCGATCGCCCGCGCCATGCGAGGCGAACCTTCGGCCAGCGAAATGGTCGCCAAGAAAGACTCGGCCAAGCACCCGTTCTCGGGGGTTTAATCCGCCGCAGCGAGTTGCCGTCCCGTAATGTCCAGCAAAACCAGGGAGGCGCAGCGGTTGCCGTTGCGCTCTCCCTTGAGCTTGTTTGGACGGGCTCTTCAAGCGATCGACGTTTCACGACTCGGATCCGTTCGATTGGCAAGCAACGATCGCGAGGAAAGCGACTCACACAGCAGGTTCGAGAACGTACACGGATCAGCTCAGAAACGTGCAACCCGTGGACGATTCCCTGAGAAAATCGTAAGAGGAGCTCAAATAGGAGGGCACAGCGCGGCCGTTAGCCGCAACCAAAACGGAAAGATTGAACAGGAGGACACAGCGCGGCCAAGGGCCGCAACCAAAAGGAGATTCAACAGAAGCCCGCAGAGAAGATTCGGGCGTGGTCGGCCAAACGATCCCCAATCGATCGCTGCCGATGGGTATTCTCTCGACGCCATCCTGCCACATGCCACGTCCCTCTCCGCGACCTCCGCGTCTCCGCGCGAGTCCTGTTTGTGCGGGCGCTTCATGGAACCATGAAAACCTCGAAAAACATGAAGAACATGGGCCAGCCGCATCCACAGATTTCATTCCGTGTCACCCTTCGTTGTCGGGAGATCTCTCGTCGCAACAACCATACTGGCGCGACAAGATTCGCGTGGATTGCTCACGCGGAGACGCGGAGTACGCAAAGAAATTCGGTCCGCGGTCCTCCAAATGAGTCTCTGTCGAACGATTTCCTTTCGTATTATTCGTGCTGTTCGTGGTTCATTCCATTCTCCGACGCGGTTCGCTTGGGCCTGAACGGGTCTGAAAGTTTGAACCACGAAATACGCGAAGAACACCGAGAAAGACAAGTTTGGCAAAGTCCGGTTTCGAAGACTCGATGTCGTATGGGCGTCCGCTTTCGCGAATCGCTGTGGACGGAACGGTTTCTATAGGCTCGATGTTTTGGCCGCGACGAATGGTCTCGCCTGGAGAATCTTGTGCGTACGATTTTGATTCAACTCGACACCGATTCCTGTCCCAGCACGTTTGACCGCGTGGTGGCCGTCGATGCCGACGTCGACCAGTTGTTCAGCTACGGCGGCGTGACTCCCGAACAGGTGGAGCCGCTTGTCCACGGCGCGATGTTCACGCGCGGCCCGAAGGATCTGCGGTACACCGCGCTGTTCATCGGCGGGAGCAACGTCGAACGGGGGGAACAGCTCTTGGAAAAAGTCTGCCGGACCTTTTTTGGACCGGTCCGCGTGTCGGTGATGATGGATTCCAACGGATCGAACACCACCGCGGCGGCCGCCGTGCTCTCGGCCCGCAAGCATCTGCCGCTGGCCGGGGCTGCGGCGCTGGTGCTGGGGGGGACCGGACCAGTGGGGCAGCGCGCCGCACAACTGTTGGCGGCGGAAGGGGCGATGGTTCGCGTGGGATCGCGGACGAAAGACAAGGCGGAAAAAACCTGCCGGGCGATCGCCGCGGCGGTTCCGAACGGAAACCTGCGTCCCTGCGGAACTGATTCCCCGAGCGAACTGGCCGAAGCGTGCCGCGACGTGCAGGTGATCATCTCCGCGGGAGCTGCCGGGAAGGAATTGCTCTCGGCCGACGTGCGGCGGTCGATCGGTTCGCTCCAGGTGGCGATTGATCTGAATGCTGTTCCTCCTGCGGGGATTGCGGGTGTGGAAGTCTTCGACAAAGGCACCCAGCGCGATCAGGCAGTCTGTTATGGAGCGATCGGCGTGGGGGGATTGAAGATGAAAATCCACAAAGCCGCGCTGCGAAAACTGTTCGAGGCGAACGACCTGGTTCTCGACACCGCCGCCATCTATGAGATCGGGGAAGGTTTGACGTGACGGTCAGCCACAATGGCGTCAAGCTGAAAATGCTTTTCCTTGCGTATCTTGGAACGTTGGACGAAGACCTTGAGGCAGATCGAGTCTACAGGGAACTGCTGAGGATTCCCGAAGAGGATCTCCGCCATGTCGAATTTCCAGAATCGGCTTACTGTTAGCCGTTTCGATGTCGCGGCGGCGTTGGAATCGTCAGGACATTCGGAAGCACCTGCGGAACGCTTCCATCGTCTGCTTCGCGGCGGCGTTGGAATCGGGGTAGGGGAGCGCTTCAGCCGAGGCGAAGCGGTCGTACCCGATTTCCTGCAGCGCCTGGGCGATCGGCGGATAGTCGATGTGCCCCATTCCCGCCGGTCGGCGATTTGAGTCGACGAAGTGCAGGTGTCCCACAAAGCCCTTTGCCTGCCGCAGTGCCTGTGGGCTGTCGACTTCTTCGATGTTCATGTGGAACAAATCCGGCAGGAGGAGCACATTGTCGGTCGACAGCGGTCGCAGCAGGTTGACTCCCGCTTCCAGCGTGTTGACCAGATTCGACTCATAGCGATTGATCGGCTCGAAGAGGAGCGGGACTCCGTACTGTTTCGCCCGCGGACCGAGTTCTTCCAGCGCTTCAGACACATACTTCAAGGCGGTCGTCCGGTCGACGTCGTCGCTGGTGCGCCCCTGCATCGAGCCGATGATCGCCGGCGCCCCCAGCGGCCCCGCAAAATCGATGATCGAACGAATGAAGTCGCGCGCTCGGGTGCGGGCGCTGGCGTCGGGGAGCGACAGGTGCAGTTTGTGCCGCACCCAGCCGGCCCCCGTTCCGACCGCCGCCAGCGCCAGGCCGTGGTCCTCCAGCAGTCGGCGCAAGTGTGCCGGGTCAACCGCGTCCGGTCCGGGAGGAAAGACTTCGATGGCGTCGAAGCCAAGCTCCTGGGCCTGGCGGCACGCTTCGGGCAGGTCGTGCCAGAACACGAACGGGCCGCCGCGGGCTTCTTCCACAAGACTGATGGTCACCGAAGAGCGGATCATGTGCGCGCGCCGTGCGAGGGTGAGGGTTTAGAAGGGGATGGCGAGGACTTCCGAGAGTTTTTGCGGCGGTTTGCCGAACAGCCGTTCGTATTCGTTTCGCGTCGGTTGCAGTCGCACCTGGACCTTCGCCGCGTGATTGAGAAGAATGTCGGCGAGCCGATGGTTGAGGAACGGATTGCGGAAACGATCGAACGTCTGATCGGCGAACTGCGCCACGTCGTCGACGCGGAACGCGATCGAGGGGACGATTTCCTCGAAACACAGCGCGCGGAGCCAGCGATGGGCCTCCCGGTCCGAGAGCACCTCGAGGACCGTCTGGAACCCGGCGGGAAGGAACTTCGCCGCCATCGCCGAGTGCAGCCCGTTCAGGATTCGCACTTTTCGCAAGTAATAGGGGGCCAGATCGTCCACGATCAGAATCGCCGGATGGCGAAACATCCGTGGCTCCTGACCCTCCGGCCGCGCGATGGCCCACAGGGCATACGGTTCGGCACTCACGAGCAATCGATCGGAGGCGGCCAGTGGATGATCGGCCGGAGGGGGGGTGACGATGCAGTCCACCAGATTGCGCAGCCACTGGCATTGGACGCCGGCCCATTCGATGAACGCCGCGGGGAGCGACCACTCTCTGGCCAGAGAACGAACAAGTTCGCAGAGCCGCGCGGCATTCCCTTCAATCAGTTCGCAGGGGAGCAACACCAGCGGCGCTCCCCCGGCCTGGAACCGCTGCCACAATACGGCAGTGAGCTTGGCGGGCATCGAACGGGGCGGGGCCGCTTCCGGAGTATCCCCCGGTTCGAGGGCATATCCCGCCTCGGTGGCATTGGTCACGATGTACCGCAGGGCGGGACATCGCGCCACCTCCAACACCTGAGCCCACTGGGTCTGGGCCACGAGCGCACGGGAGATCGATGCCACTCGTTCGGTTCGCTCCACCGGTTGCCCGTCGTCGATGCCTCGCACCAGGACTTGAAAGCCCTCCGGTTGGGTCGCGATCAGGTCGGCGCGCTGACCGGGAGTCGATTGCACGACCACCACCCGCCCGACTTCCTGGCCTTCCTCGTTGGCCTGCTGCACGAAACGGTCGACAAACGCGCGCAGAAATCGCCCGGCGCCGAATTGCAAAATCGTCTCGGGAAGGGATTCGCTCGCCGTCATTCCCCCACCTCCACGACCGCCTTGATCACTCCGGTCTCGGGGCGCGTGTACGATGGGAACCGTTCGATCAGGTCGTCAAACGCCGTCCGGTGCGTGATCCAGGGAGCGGTGTCGATCTGCCCCGATTCGATCAGCTCGATGATTCGTGTGAAGTCGGCGGAGAGAGCGTTACGCGAACACAACAGCGTCCCTTCCGGCTTATGGAAAATCGGATGACGGAACTTCACTTCGTCGGTTGTGATGCCGACAAACACCAGTCGCCCGGCATGCGTGATCAATCCGAACGCGTTTCCCATGGAAACGCTGTTGCCGGTGGCATCGATGACCACGTCGGGAAGCCGTCCGTCGTTCACGTTCCGCAGATCGTCGGCGACGGTATCGGACAGTTGGACGGTGTGCGGCGATCCCATCACGCGGCGGCAAAACTCCAGCCGCTCTGCGTTCATGTCCAGGACGATCGTCCGCGCCCCAGTCAGCTTGACGAACTCCAGCGTCGCCAGACCGATCGGGCCGGCGCCGATGATCAGGCATGTCTCTTCCGGCTGCGGAGCGCCGCGATTGGTCGCGTGGCATCCGATCGCCAGCGTTTCGACCAGCGCGAGCTGCTCAAAGCGCAGTTTGTCCGAAGGGTGGAGCTTGCGGGCCGGAACCACAAAATAGGGACGCAACCCGCCGTCGCAATGGACCCCCAGCGTCTGGTGCTGTTCACAACAGTTCGTGTGGCCGCGCCGGCAGGCGTAGCACGTCTGGCAGTTGATGTACGGCTCCACGGCGCAACGGTCGCCGGGGCGAACGCGCGTCACATCGCGTCCGACCGCAACCACTTCCACTCCCAGTTCGTGGCCTGGAATGCGCGGATAACTGAAGAAAGGCATCTTTCCCAGGTAGCCGCTGATGTCGGTTCCGCAAATCCCCACGGTGTGGACCCGCACCAGCGCCTCCCCCGGCCCCGGCAGGTCCGGTTCGGCAATGTCGATCCGCCGCCATTGTTTTGGGGCGTCAAGCGAGAGGGCTTTCATCGTTATTCTCCGGCCGTCCTTCAATGTAAAACCAGTTGTGAATCGGTTGCAGAATCTGCTGTACCTCCGCCAGCAACTCCCGGTCAAGGGGCTGGTCGGCCCACTCCACCCATTTGGCCACATTCGCCGGATTGGCCGACCCGACGATGCACGTCGCTAGGTCGGCGTTCGACAGGGAGAACTGCACGGCCAGTTGCGCGATGTCAACTCCCCGCGCAGCGCAATGTTCCGCCGCACGGCGGCACACGGCGCGGACGTTTTCCGTTGCCTTGTGCCAGGGCGGGAGCGGCGCATTGGTCAGCAGCCGCGCCGAGAATGGCGCGGCGTTCATGATCCCCACTCTCTTCTCCTGGAGATACCCCGCCAGGTCGGCCAGCATCGTGTTTTGCAGCGTGAAATGGTTGTACGACAGCACCACGTCGAGCTCGGTGCGGTCGAGAACGTAGCGGAAGATGCGCATCGGATAGCCGCTGATCCCCACGAACCGCACCTTTCCCTGCTGCTGAATCTTGCGGAGCGCGGGGAGCGTCTCGTTGACAATCTGTGACATCTCGACGAACTCGATGTCGTGGCACAGCATGATGTCCAGATGATCGACTCCCAGGCGATGCAGGCTGACATCGACGCTCTCGACCACCCGCCGCGCCGAAAAGTCAAAATGCCCCCGGTCGTAACGACCGAGCTTGGTCCCCAGGTAATAGCTGTCGCGCGGCACGTCGCGGAGCGCCGGACCGAGCAGGCACTCGCTCATCCCGCGGCCATAAAAGGGCGACGTGTCGATAAAATTCATCCCCAATTCGAGCGCCACGCGCACGGAGCGGATCGCTTCCTGCAAATCGACCGGTCGAAACTCCTGTCCCAGCGACGACGCGCCAAAACCCAGCCACGAGAGCTGCAGGCCGGTCTTTCCCAACGGTCGAAATTGCACTCGTTACTCCTTTCCATGCCGTGACATAGGCTTCCAGCCTGCAAGAATTTCTGCAGTGTCAAAACCTTAGCAGTCGACAGGCTGGAAGCCTATCCCACGATCCACTCAAAACGGTGCCCCAAGCGTCCGAAACAGCAGGTCGCCTGTCAACTCGCCGATGAACGTCAGGATCACTCCCACGAACAATACGCCGGTCGCGGACTGCGTGTTGCGGAACACCAGGATTTTACGAACCATGAACCAGACCGCCAGCGGCCCGGCGATCCCCGCCAGCCACCGCAGCGAAAGCCAGATCCACCAGGTGGGCTGTGTGAGCGCGGCGTGAAACCACGCCAGCGCCGCCAGCGACACGATCAGCCTCACCACCGCCGCGGCCCCCAACAACTGATTGGCCAGGAACAGCGGGGCCAGCGGCATCCCCGGAGCGGTCAGATACCGGTGTCCCAGCAGCATCCCGCACAGCGCGGTTCCCAGCGTCGCCGCGCTGGCCAGCGTGGCGACGATCAACACGGGAAGCGGAATCGTACCATTGGCCGCTTGGACATAAAGGATGCGGGACATCCAATATAAGCCGACCATCAGCGCCACGCCGAGGCTGTACAAGCCCCACGTGCGGCGCTCCAGCAGCCAAAAGATCGATCCGACGAAACAGGCAACCGCCAAGAGCAGGGCCGCGAGCTGATCCCCTCCCGCAGAAGCCAACCCCCCCAGGACCGCCAGTCCCAGCAACAAGAGCATGAGAATGCGAAAAAAAGGAGAGACCACGCCGAAGCCGGGGCGGGCTAGGGCCAGACAGACGAACGCCATGCCGACGATCAGCCGCAGAGAAAACAGGGCAATCGCGTCGGGCATGGTTCACTCCGCGACCAGTGCCGCGTCGCGCGGGGTCGAAGTGGTTACCGGCGGCTGTGGATCAGCGCCATCGCTTCGGCGCGCGTCGCTTCGTTCGATTTGAACAATCCCCGGACGGCACTGGTGACCATCACGCTCCCCGGCTTGCGAACTCCGCGGATTGTCATGCAGGTGTGCGTCGCTTCCAGAACGACGATCACCCCCTTGGCGTCGAGTTCGGCGGCCATCAGGTCGGCGATCTGGTGCGTCATCCGCTCCTGCACCTGGGGTCGCCGCGAAATGTCCTCGACGACGCGGGCCAGCTTGCTGAGGCCGGCCACCTTCCCTTTGGGGAGATAGCCGACATGCGCCACGCCGGTGAACGGGAGCAAGTGATGCTCGCACATGCTGTTGAAACTGATGTCGCGGACGAGCACCAGTTCGTCGTATTGCTCCTCGAAGACGCGCTGCAAGTGTTTCGCCGGCGTGGCGCGCAGCCCCGAGAACAACTCCGCGTACATGCGGGCCACCCGCGCGGGGGTGTCGCGCAGCCCTTCGCGGTCGGGGTCTTCACCAACCGCAGCCAGAATCTCGCGCACTGCGCGCTCGATCCGTGGACGATCGATTTCGGAATCCAGGGGTTGCATGTCTCAGTTGAGGCTGAATTCGGGAGGAAACTTGTGCCGCGTGGCGGCGGGACGGGCCAACAGGAGTCGCCTGATGCGCTCCATCAGCAACTCGCTGCGGAGGTCGACGTCCAGCTCTTCCAGCAGTTGCATTTTTTGATCGGGGCTGATTTTGAGAACCGCTCCCAACAGGTCCGACAGCACTCCCAGCGGCAAGTCGGCCTCAAGCACCTGATTGATGAGCGAATCCGAGGGGGTCTTGGGGAATAGCTTGCGAAAGGCGCGGAGCAATTCTCGCTGCCGCGCCTGCCGGTCCACCTCGGGATCGCGGGCGTAATAATCGCGATACAGCTCCAACTTGGCAACCCGGTAAGGGGTGTCGGTATCGAGTTCTTCGATGACCACCGCCCGGTGGATGCCGGTCACGACGATATTGAACCGCCCAGATTCCAGACGTTCCTCCACGGTGATCCGTCCCAGGCAGACCATCTCGTTGATCGGCGGACGTCCCTCGACGTCATCCTGCCACCCCGGCTTGAGCAGCGCCATCGCGATCAGCCGCTCTCCTTCCAGGGCGTCTTCCACCATCTCCCGATACCGGGGTTCGAAGACGTGCAGCGGGAGCGCGACGTGCGGAAACAGAACCACGTTGGGAAGCGGAAACAGCGGGGCCTGGCCGGAAAAGCCGGTCAGGTCGGCGGTGAATTCAGGGTCGGTCATCATGGTGCTTTACGTCGGAACGGGCCAGTCAATTTTCGGAACCCGCTCATCGCGCAGTTCCACTCCCGTGGGGCAGCTCTCCTGGTTGTCAATCAGTTCCTGAAAACATCCCTGCAAGTCCCGCAAAAACTTCGCCAGGTCCAGCCCTTCGTAGACCGGCTGGTACGGCTCCAGGTATTTGCGGCACGACAGGTACACTTTTTTCGCCCCTCCCAGGTTGCCGTTTCCAAAGTGCAACAGCGCGACGGAAGCCTGGATCAGTCCCTGGTAGAATTTGCGGCGCTCGTCCTGCGTCTCGGACCACAACTCTTCAAGAATCTCGTGACTCTCGAAAAAATCCTCGGCATTGAATAGCCGCAGTCCTTCCAGGTATTGTGCCGGATACTCTTGGGGCATCACTTCACTGTACCCGGTATGACCGGCCGCTGTCCAATCGACTTGGCCCCTCGTTCCCCGATTTCTGCAAACCGCGCTGAATGTGCCAATCACGGAGACCACGATGGCGAAATCCAACGCGACCCCTGCCCTCACCCCGCTCCGGAACCGAGCCCGTCGGATCACCCGCGCCCTGGCCAAAGCCTATCCCGAGGCGCTCTGCGCTCTGCATCACGAAAATCCGTTTCAACTCCTGGCGGCGACGATCCTCTCGGCTCAATGTACCGACGCCAGGGTCAACCTGGTGACTCCGGAACTGTTTCGCCGATACCCCACCCCGGAAAAACTCGCCCAGGCCGCACAGTCGGATGTCGAACGGATCATCCAATCGACCGGTTTCTTCCGGGCCAAGGCGACCAGCCTGCGGGGGATGGCCCAGACGCTGGTCAACGAATTCAACAGCGAGCTCCCTCGCACTGTCGAGGAGCTGATCCGCCTGCCGGGGGTCGGCCGCAAAACGGCCAACGTCCTCCTCGGAACCGCGTTCGGCCTGGCCACCGGCGTCGTCGTCGACACACACGTCAAACGGATCACGCGGCTCCTGGGACTGACCCGCCACACCCAGCCCGAAAAAGTCGAGCGCGACCTGATGGCCCTGCTCCCGCAGAGCGAATGGGTGGCCTTCTCCCACCGGCTGATCCACCACGGACGCGCAGTATGCATCGCCCGCCGCCCCCGTTGCGAAGAATGCCCCCTGCGATCTCTGTGCGATCGAGTGGGGTTGTGAGGGGCTAGGGGCTAGGAGTAGGCATGGTGGGCCTGCGCTCGCGACGCCGGTTCATGCAACGTGCGGATTTGACAGGGTGCAATTTCCCTTCATCGGCGAGCTGGTCCCACCCTACTTTGCTTCGCGATCAAATGGGTGGGGCGAATGTCGCCACGACGGTTTTTGCGGTTCGCAGTCCGTCGACCGCCGCGCTGATGATTCCGCCGGCGTAACCGGCTCCTTCCCCCACCGGAAACAATCCGCTCCAGCCGGGGGTCTCGCGCGTCTGTGGATCGCGGTCGATCCGGACGGGAGAACTGCCGCGCATTTCGGGACCGACCAGGATTGCGTGCCGGAGAAAATCTCCGCGCCACTTGGCGTCCAGGATGGGGAGTCCCTGGCGGATGGCGCGAACTGCCGCCGGCGGGAGCACCTGGTCCAATGCGGTCGGCACGGTGCCGCGCTGATAGGAGCTCTCCAGCCGGTCCGTCGCCACCGGGGCTCGACCGGCGACAAAATCAACTCCGCGCTGAATTGGGCACAGGTAGTCCCCCCGTCCCAGGGCAAAGGCCGCAGCTTCGTAGCGCCGTTGCAGCGCGACTCCCGCCAGTGGATGCTCGTCCCCTGCGTCCCGCGGATCCAGCGTCACCACCAGACCCGAATTCGCGAAGGGGGTGTCATGCCGCGAGTTGCTCATGCCGTTCGTGCAAAACATCTCTGGTTCCGAGATGCTCGGAATGATGATCCCCCCGGCGCACATGCAAAAGGTGAACAAGTCGGGCTGGCCGCGGGCCGAGAGGGTGTAGTCGGCGGCCCCCAACAGGTCCAGGTAATGCCGCCGTCCGTATTTGTGCCGGTTGACCACTTCCTGCGGATGCTCAATCCGCAATCCGAGTTGAAACGGCTTGGAGCGCATGGGGACTGCCCGGCGATGCAACATCTCATACGTGTCGCGAGCGCTGTGACCGATGGCCAGCACCACCACCCCCGTCCGGAGGTAGCCGCTGGAGGTGTGCAGCCCGCGGATCTGGCCGTCGGCCGTGTCGAGATCCTCCACGCGGCATTGGAACCGAAACTCCCCCCCCAGGGCGTCGATCCGGCGGCGGAAATTCCGCACCAGCATCGGCAACCGATTGCTTCCCAGGTGCGGCCGATGCTCGTAGCGGATGGACGGCTTGCCTCCGCATGTGACGAACGCTTCGAGAACCCAGTCGACGTCCGGTCCGCTCATGCGGCAGGTGAGTTTGCCGTCGCTGAACGTTCCCGCCCCCCCTTCGCCGAACAGATAGTTGTTCTCGCGATCAAACGCTCCACCACGATCGAACGCACGGATCGCCGGCACCCGCTCTTTGACCGCCACCCCCCGTTCCAGGACGATGGGCCGGTAGCCGCGCAGCGCGAGGTAATAGGCCGCCAGCAATCCGGCCGGCCCCGAGCCCACGACGACGGGACGATCGGGGAGGGGCCTCCCGCCAGCGGATGGTTCGTCGAATTGTTGCGGCGCAAAGGGCTCGACGCGCGGATCGCGACTCCCCTGGAGGAATCGCTCTTCCCCTCCGTTCAGTTCGACGACCGCCGAGTAGACGAACCTGAGGTCGTCCCGATTTCGAGCGTCGAGACTCTTGCGGAGGATGCGCCACCGGGACAACTCCGCCGGGGGGACTCCCAGCACCCTGGCCAATGCGTCGCGGAGCGCGTCTTCAGAGGCTTCGACCGGCAGTGGAATATTGCTGACGCGCAGGGGCATGGACTCAATCTACTGATCGGATCGGGCGTTTGCTATTCTCGGCGGATGACCACCTCCAGCCCACCCATCGTCCATCGGGGTTCCCCCCTTCGCTCGCGCGGAGCGCTGGCGCTGGCAGGGGGCCTGGTGCTGCTCTCCGCCGCCCTCCGTTACGCCGCCGGGCGCGATGGTTTGTGGCTGGACGAAATCTGGACGCTGTTGCTGGTCTTCGATCAGCGACTGGTGATCTGGCCGCTGGACATCCTGACCCATGTGCATCATGAGAACAACCATTACCTCAATTCGCTGTGGATCTGGCTGGTCGGTCCGGGAGCGGATGGACTGTGGTATCGACTCCCGGCAATGCTGGCGGGGACAGTGGCGGTCCCTCTGGCCGGTCTGATCGCCCGCCGCCGCAGCGTCCCCGGCGGATGGCTGGCAATGCTGTTGGTTGGAAGTTCGTACCTCCTGATTCATTACTCGTCGGAGGCGCGCGGCTATGCCAGCGCCGTGGCGTTTGCGCTGGCCTGCCTGGAGTGCCAGGAACGGTTGTGGCTGACCCGCGATGGGCGCTGGTCCCTGGGCGTGGCTGCCTGCGCGATTCTGGGGGTGCTGTCACAGCCGGTGTTTCTGGCATTCTATGGCGCACTGCTCGTCTGGTCGGCGTGCAGGATCTGGACCTTCCCCACCGGCAGGCGCCGCGGGGTCGGGCAGTGGTGCCAGTCCCACCTCCCTCCGCTGGCGTTCATCGCCTGGCTGTATGTCGTCGATCTGCGGACGGTGGTGAATGGGGGGGGGCCAATCTACCCGATCGGCGAGGTCGTCGTGCAGACGCTGTCGCTGATCGCCGGCGGGCCGGAAGCAGCCTTCACTGCCGCCCTCCTGGGGCTGGCGTTCATCCTCTCCCTGGCAATCATCTGGAAATTCGATCGCGCCTGGTGCGGCCTGGCGGCGCTGGGGATTCTCGTGATGCCGGCGCTGCTGCTGGTGGCCGTTCGGCGGCAGGAAGTTTATCCGCGGTACTTCGTGATTCCGGCAGTACTGATCCTGTTGACGCTGGCGATCGGAATGGGACGCCTCTGGGAACGAGGCGGTTCGCCGGTCCGCGGGATGTGCGGAATGCTGGTGGGGTTGCTGCTTGTCGGCAATGGCTTGCATGTCGCGCGGCTGCTGGAGCGGGGACGCGGAGGATACGCCGCCGCGCTGGAGCGGATGGTTGCGGACACCCGGGTCCCGCTGATCACGGTGGGGAGCGACCATGATTTTCGGAATGGGATGCTGCTGGCGTACTACGGCCAGGGGATGGCGCGCGAGCGCTTGCAGTATCTTCCACGAAAACAGTGGCCTCCCGAGGGGCCGGAATGGTATCTGGTGCATAGTCTGGACCGGGACTTCGTTCCGGAGCGGGAGATCGTCGGGGGACAGCGGCATTATGTGCTGGTCGCGTATTACCCGACGGCAGGCTTGTCCGGATGGGGCTGGGGGATTTATCGGCAGCAAAACCGTTCCGATTGACAAGCGCCCGATCGTCGGGTAGAGCTAAGCATCGCAAGAAGGCTGCCGGATGCAGCAGGAACCACGGCGGGAGCGGCGATGGCGCGGCGGATGGAAGAGGATCATACGGAGGAGACTCTGGGGGGATGCGAAGCCGCCCTGGGATACCGCTTCCAAAATCGCGACCTGCTGCGGAACTGCCTGACCCACGCCTCAGGGGCCAACCATCGACTGGCCTCGAACGAGCGGTTGGAGTTTCTGGGAGACGCGATCCTGGGGGCGGTGGTCTGCGAGATGCTCTACCACCGGTTTCCGGAGGAACCGGAAGGGGAATTGACCCGCATCAAGTCCATCGTGGTCAGCCGTTCCACGTGCGCTAAGGTCAGTCTACTGCTGGGGTTGCCCGGTTTTTTGCTGCTGGGGAAAGGACTGTTGGTGCAAGATGCGGTCCCCACATCGGTGGCGGCGGCGGTGTTTGAATCGCTGATTGCCGGGGTCTACCTGGATGGGGGTCTGGAGGCAGCGCGGGGACTGATCGAACGAGTCGTGGCTCCGGAGATCGAATTGGCAGGAGGGATCGAACACGGGCGGAACTACAAGAGCCTGTTGCAGCAGCACGCGCAAAAGGCGTTTAACGCGACACCTGTGTATCGCCTGCTCGATGAAAAGGGACCGGACCATTCGAAGTGCTTCAAGATGGCCGCCGTAATCGGCCCGCAGCATTTCACTCCAGCCTGGGGCGCCACGAAAAAGGGGGCGGAGCAGCGTGCGGCGCAAAACGCGCTGTACGAACTGGAAGGCAAGCCGCTCCCCAGCGCGGCGGAATAGACTCCCCCGTGGGGGACGCTGCCAGCGTCCAGGAACTTCACCGTCAGCCGCCACAAACGATCCGCCCCAAACAGTCACCGTAACGCCGACGCAAGCTGCGTCGGCCACGGAGGTGGTCGCACAAAATAGCAGAAGCGGTCGGAATGGTCCGACCGCTTCATGCTTGTTGTGGCTTGCCATGCGGCTTACGCCGCATCAGGCGCGAGAAGATTACTTCTTGGCTTTCTTCTTCGCAGCCTTCTTGGGAGCAGCCTTCTTCTTTGCAGCTTTCTTGGCCACCGGAAGTTCCTCCTTACAGAGCCAAACTTGTGTAGTCGTTCTGCCGCCGGAACCGGGCAAACAAAACTCTGGCAGAGGCAACCACACCGAAACAAACTTCGACTTGTCAACCCTGACAAGCCAACGTCGAATCTTCTGGCTGCGAGTGGAGCACACTGATGACCCGCAGGTCATCAACTCACACAGCAGATGGAAGACACAAACGTTTCATGCGGTCATGGTAAGCATTTCTCGAAATAGTGCAAGCAAATTTTTGCGTTTCACGCGGGAAAATTGCCCTTCGCGCGGCGCGCGGTCCGCGCGCGGCGCGCAGGTTCCATCGCGCGCCGCGCGGCGCTGCGTGGCGCGTAGCGCGCATCGCCGCGCGCGGACGATGTCAAAAAACACCGAAAAAACAGGCATTTTCCTGCGTCGTGCGCCGCGCGATGCGACGTGGGGACAGGCTTTGAGAACGCGCCGCGCGCGCGGCAGAGAAGCTCGATGACACGCGCCGCGCGCGGCAAAAAATTTTTCGAAAAAATTTTTCGCACGCGCATTTTTTTTCCGTCAGCGCGGTCTGATGCACCGCGCGCGACGCATTCGAGGCGCGCTGCGCGGCGCTGAAGCGCCGCGCTTCACAGGCGCGACAGCACGTCGCGCAGGTACGTCAGGCTGTCGCGCGCGATCTTCTCGCAACCCGGCGCGTAGTCGAAGACTTCCACTGACACCCATCCGTTGTACCGCGCGTTGACCAGCGCGCGGAGAATCGGTTCGAAGTCGGTTGGTCCCATTCCCGGTCCCAGCAGGTTGCCGTCGTTGACATGAAAGTGTCCCACCCGCGACCCGTACCGCGCGATCAACTCCGGAATCGGTTCGCTCTCGCTGAGCATCGCCTTCACATCCTGATGCAACACGCAATGCGGATGACCGACCCGCTCGATCAGCTCCATCGCCTCGGCACAGGTGTTGATGAAATTCGTCTCCTTGAGGGTCAGTGGTTCCACGCACAGCTTGACCCCCCGCTCGGCCAGGGGGGCCAGACACCCGCGGAAGACTTCCGCCGCGCGCTCCATTCCCGCTTCGCGCGACGTGGCGGCATCCAGGTTCCGCTGCGCGGGGGAACCAAACACCAGGACCGTACCCCCCAGGTCGGCGCAGGCCAGCCCCAATTCGATCAGATAATCGGTCGTCCGACGACGGACCAGAGGATCGGGGCTGGTCAGGTGCAAACCGCTGGTTTTGGCCAACAGCCAGTGCAGGCCGATAATCTGTAACCCATTGTCTTCAGAGATGTTGCGCAATTCTCGCCGGCGGTCCGCGGAGACCTGGGAAATCCGTTCTGCCAGCGTGAACGGCGCCACTTCAATTCCCTGGTATCCAGTCTGGGCGATGAACCGGCATTGCCGCTCCCAGTCCCAGTTTTCGAACAACTCCTGACAAATGGCGAATTTCATGATGGCGCGGGGAGTGAAAAGGATGAAGGATGAAGGATGAAGCGATTGGGGGGGATTTCTTGGCTGGGGATAGGGTATCAGGCTTTGTTTTGGCTCGCGAGGGATTCGGGTGGGGCGGTTGGCTGGTTGAGTTGGAGTGCCGGGGGCTGGTATGTTCGACGGCATGGATCATTTCTGGGCGGTCGTGACGATCGTCGGCTACCTGCTGACATTGCTCCTGGTTCCTTACGTCCTGCTACAACAGCGCAAGACGCCGGTTTCGACCCTGGCCTGGATCATGGCCATCGTCATCGTTCCGTATGCCGGCAGCTTTCTGTTTCTTCTGTTTGGCATCAACCGGGTGGAGCGGCGGGCGTCGCTCAAGCTCGCGGCGCGCCGCCAGATCGACCGCCTGCTCCCCGCACTGACGCAGTATCAGGTGCTCCCCGGCGAGGACTTCGACGCCAAGGTCCGCCGTCTGGTTCGGCTCTCCGATCGATTGACCCAGACCCGCCCCTGTTTCGGCAATGCGGTTGAGATTCTCTCGGACACCAATCGGACGCTGGGATTGATCGAACAGGCGATCGGCGCGGCCCAAGAGTCGATCCACCTTGAGTACTACATCTTTCAACCCGACCGGACCGGCTACAAATTGCGCGACTTGCTGATTCGCAAGGCGGCGCAGGGAGTCCGCATCCGATTTCTGTTTGACGGCGTCGGCTCGTTGTTTCTGGGACGCAAGTTCCTCCGTCCGATGCGCGCAGCGGGGATTGAAGTCGCCAGCGCCCTCCCCGGCGCCAGCCTCCGCGAACGCTGGTCGATCAATCTCCGCAACCATCGCAAGATCGTCATCGTCGACGGCCGAATCGGATTCACCGGCGGAATGAACATTGGCGACGAGTACATCGGCCGCAATCCGCGCCTGGGGTATTGGCGCGATACGCACCTGCGACTGGCAGGGCCAGTGGTTTTGCAATTGCAGCAGGTGTTTGCCGAAGACTGGTTCTTCGCCACCAGTCAGCAGCTCACCGACCCGCGGCTCTTTCCGGCACCGCAGGAAACGTCGGACCAGGTGGCGCAGGTGATCGCCGGCGGTCCCGATGGCGACACCGATGTGTTTCACTCGTTATTCTTCGCCGCCATCAACGAGGCCCGCGACCGCATCACTCTGGCCACCTCGTACTTCATTCCGACTCCTGCGCTGATCACCGCGCTGGAAGCGGCGGCGCACCGTGGCGTCCGCGTGCGGCTGATGGTCCCCGCGTTTGGGGACCACCGCTGGATGGTGACGGCGGGGCGCGGGTTTTATGAGTCGCTGCTGGAAAGCGGCGTCGAGCTGTACGAGTACCGCCGGGGACTGCTGCACAGCAAGACCTTGACGATCGACGGCCACTGGTCGCTCGTCGGGAGTCCCAACTTCGACACCCGCAGCCTGCATCTGAATTTCGAGGTGGCGCTGGCGCTGTTCGGCCCGCGGCAAGCGCAACGGCTGGAGGAGCAGTTCGCCGACGATCTGACCTACTCCGAGCGCGTCGACCTGGCGACGTTTCGGCAGCGGCCTTTGGTCAACAAGGTCGCCGAGCAAGTCCTCAAGCTCTTTGCGCCAATCCTATGACCCGTTGTGCGCTTTCTGTTGAATCCCCTCGCTTGCGGGCATCGAGGAGGGGAGTACAATCCGTTTTGCGACCAAGGATCTCAAGGCACTGCTCCCAGGAGTCCTCATGAGCGAAATCAATCGCATTCAGTGTCCGCATTGCCAGGCCAAGTTGAACCTCAAGTCGGGGAAGGCTGCGGGGCAGCGGGTGACCTGCCCGAAATGCAAGTCGCCATTTGTTGTCGCTGATTCCGACGAGGAGGCCGACGACCCCTTCGATCTTCCGGACGAGGTTGAGGATCAGCCGCCGCGCGGCAGTTCCAATGCCCCTGGTCGGCGACGCCCTACTCGCAGTTCGGAAAGCAAACCGCAGCCAGGTCGCGGAGCGAAGTCCGGGAAGTCATCCGGCGGCAAATCGAACAAGGTGTTGCAGTGGGTCGTTGGCATCGCCCTGGTGGTGCTCGTGACGTGCGGTGGCATCGGCTGGTACGCAGTGAATCGAATCCGGACCGCGGTCAAGGAGACCTTGGACGATCCGCAGTTTGTCGAAAAGATGCTCGGCCCACAACGCAAGCAGATCGCACCGGAGGTGATGCGCGGGCTGCCGGTCGAGGCGGAATTGACGATGGATGAACTCTCAATTGCGTTGAAGGCGGACTGGAAGGCCGTCGAGAGCAAGTATGGTGGTAAGATTGTCGAGGTGTCGGGAACTGTCTCAAATCTTACTCCGAAGTCCTCGATTGTCGGCTCCAACGTCGCATCGCTCAAGGCGGACAAGTCGGACTCCGTTGGATCGTTACATTGTCAACTCGCTGAATCCAATCCGTTCGCCAGGCTGACGCCCGAGATGCCCGTGACATTAAAAGGGGAATTCACCGGCGGCGGCATCCTCGAGGATGCGATTATTGTCAAAACGGGATCTGATTTGGCCGTAAGCACTACGGCAGAAGACTTTCTCAAAGCCCACGCCCCATATCTTGGCGCGGACCTTCCAGACGAATTTCGTGACCAGTGGTTTCGAGTGACCGGACAGATCGAAAGAATTGACACGAAGGAACTGGCGATCTTCCTCAAAGGAGATGGTCAATATACGATCCAGTGTCACATGCAGCTCACGCACAGCAATTTGGCTGAACTCAATTTGCATGTCGGGGACACAATCCACGTGTTGGGGAAGTTGTCCCGGTTCATCATCCATGACGAGAGTTCAGTGCCTCTGAACCTATGTATCCTGTATGTTGCCGAACCTCACGACAATCCACCCTGAGTGCGCTGTTCAGTCGGACAGGCGCACGCGGCACTGTTTGGCGCACAATCCCAGGGAAAGGATCCCGTTGAAAGACGATTCCGGATCTACTTACTCGGGAGTTTCACGACTCCCGACCAGTCCGCCGGGGGGGTCCGATTGTTTTGGGCAATCTGCAGCGCGAGAAAATCCTGCGCCCGATCGCCGGAGGGAAGGGTTCGCAAACTCGCATAGGCGGCTTCCCACTCGCCGGCGACGAAGTGCGTCACCGCCCGGTCATAGGCCGCCAGGTGGGCCGCCGTCAATTCCGGCATCTCGCTCTCGCCCGGCAGGAGTTCGCTGACCAACACGGGCGTCTCCATGCCATAGGGGAGGACCTTAGCCAGCGTGCGCAACCGTCCTTCCTCCAGGGGCAATTCCCCCCGGACGATCTCCGCCAGCCCCTCGTCGATGATGATCGGAACGCGCAGATGCCGGGTCATCCCCTCCAACCGGCTGGCCAGATTGACCACCGGGCCGAACGCCGTGAACACAAAGTGTTCACCGGTCCCGATCCGTCCCGCCACTCCCGGTCCCCGCGCCAGTCCGATCCCCACCCGAAAATCCGCCAACGGACTCTCCGGATCGCACGCGGCGCGCGAAAACGCCCGGCGGATCGCCAGCGCCGCGCGGCACGCTTTCAACGGATCATCCGGCGCGGCGACCGGCCAGCCCCAAAATCCCATCGCCGCATCCCCCTGAAAGTCGCCGATCACTCCGCCGAACTCCGAAATGTGCTTGGTCATCACTCCCAGCGTCTGACTTGTCCGGTCGAGCAGTCCCGTCAGGTCATCACGCGACGATTCGGCCTGGCGACTGAATCCGCGGAGATCGCAAAACATCACTGTCACTTCCGCTTCGCGCGGCGCCAACAGATCGGCGTCGGCTTCCTCCCCCATCGCCGCCAGGATCGCCGGCGGAAGAAACTGCCTCAGGCCGGCCTGCCGTCGCTCCAGATGCTTCAGCTTCCGGACCGACCCGACGATCTCCGCCACGATCTCGGCAAACTTGACGTCAGCGTGCAGATGTCCGCCGTCCTGAAACAGCCGCGGCACAGCCGCCGCTGGCAGAGGCTGATCGAACTTCCCCCCCAGGTACAACCCCCACAGCTCTCCCGGCGCGCCGGGAACCGGCGTGCAGAAGGCCCAGTCGAATTCCTGCGTGGCGGTGAACTCGACCGGTTGTTCGTGACTCTCCCAGACGTGCAACACGCTTTGCCCCCTGCGGACCACCGCCTCCTGCACCAGCCGCGCGCTGGGCCGCAGGGGGCCGGCCGTCTCACGCCGACGATCGGCGTGCAAGACCCGCGCCGTGCCGTCGGAAGCGGCCGCGACGATGCCGACCGCATCCGCGGCGGCGATCCCCGCCAGAAGCAAGTTCACCAGCCGCACATACAATTCCCCGTCGTTTCGCGCTCCCCAGATGACTTCGGGAAGATGCGACAAAACGTCGATCCGGCGGTCCGGATCGCGAAACCGAACTTGTGCCAGCGCTTCGCGACTGAAGGTGACCTCTTCAATCGGCTGATCGGCAGGGAGCGCAGCGCCGGCCGGCTGGCACAAATTTGCCAGGCAACAGGTGCCGCCAACCACGAAGTGCTCCCCCGGTCGTAACGTCACCGATTCGACCGCTCGACCGGAGTGAAACAGCGGATTCGCGGCGCCAGCCAGTCGCCGAACCGCCAGGCCATCTTCCGTGACCGTCAATTTGGCCTGGCGGCGCGAGACACTGTCATCCCACGGGACGCAAATCTCCGCCTGCGGGTCGCGACCAAGCAGATAGGTCTGGCCAACCTGCAGCGCATACCGCAGCCTCTGCCGCGGTTCAGGGCCTTCGATGATGAGTTCCAGCATGATGCCACCCGACAATCTGGCTCATGCCAGAATTTCGACCTTGATATCGGTGCATCGAGCAAGCTTGTGATCATGCGTGAGCAAAAGATCACAACCCGCCTCAATGGCTGCTGCTGCCGCGGATCTGCTCGATGTCCTTCTGGATCTCAATCCCTCGGCGAAATGCCGCACCCGCAGCAATCAACTCCTTTCGAGATCGCTTGAGAAAACTCAACCAGTCTTCCGATTGAACGGTGACCGTGACCTGACTTGGCGACAGATTCGGCTTTGCATCCGGTTTCCATATCGCTTCAATCACATTGCCAATGGGGGTCATCGCTCGAATCCCTCAACCAACCGCTCGGCGCTGCGAAACAATGAACTCAACCATGTCATTTGACCCGATGTTCGTTCGACTTTCAATTCAAACTCGACATCTGCACACGCAATTGATGACACGGGATACCGGTTCATGTAACATGGGATTTGTCTCCCTCATGGCAGTCACCGGAACTCAATCCATGCAATTGCCGGATTTTCTTGACCAACAGCCTGCCGGCGCGATTCGTCTCACGGGCCACCGGATTGGCTTGGAGCATGTCGTTTACGTCTACAATCAGGGATACACGCCAGAGATGATCCTCGGCCAGTTTCCGAGCCTTTCCCTGGCGCTGATTCATAAGCTGATTGCCTTTTACCTGGAACACCGGGCTGAGGTGGATGAGTACGCGGCCCACTGTCAGGCAGAAGTGAATTCGCAACGGGGGGGAGCGACGTCATCTCCGGACCTCGCCGAGCTTCGTCGCCGAGCGGTGCAATTGAGTCAATCGGCAGCCCCATAGGATGTGATGGCACTCGTGACGCGCTACTTCGCCGCCCGGCGCACGAAATACCAGGACGTGGCCACCAGCGTCAGGCTCAGTGCCAGGCCGGTCAGTGCGTATTTGGCCAGCCCTTCCTGGATTTCTCGAACCGGATCGAGCGCATCGGCACGCCGTTCCTGGACGACCGCCATCCAGCCGGTCTCCCCCACCGGCCAGAATGCGGCCAGCCAGGGCATGCCGAACTTGGCGCGCGCGGCTTCATCCGCCTCGGCGATCGGGTCGTAATACTGCGTGTCGACGTTTTGTCCTTCGATCGGCTGCTGCCCGCGGACCAGTTGCTGCAACGCGAGCAATCGGGCCTGCTGCTCTGGTCGCAACGTCAACTGTGCGAAGAATCGCTCGTCGCTGAGCGACTGCAAGTTCTCGGCGACCATCCAGGGATGATCAAGCACTCGCCCCCCCCCGGCACGCAGGTCCAACAGCGCCAGCACCCGCTCCCCCTCCCGATCGCGCCAATTCTCCCCCACCAGTTGCTTGTACGAGCCCAGCAGCTTGCCCAGTTGCACCGAACGACTCAGGACGCCGATCACCCGCTGTTGCACATCGCGGACCGGCACCGACAGCGAAATCTTGAACTGTCCGGAGGCGAGGCTGCGGAAGGGGGCCGAAATGTGCGGGGCCTGGATCGGCGGAATGTCAGGGCGCCCCTTCCATTCGGGATGATCGGCTCCCTGGCCATGAAAATAGTCGCGCCAGCCGAAATGCTCGTCATACGTCACGTCGCTGGCCGGTTCGCGCCACCGCTGAAATCCTTCCGCGTCGCTCAGCAGCCAGCTTTCATCCAGATCGCTGTTCGACTCGCGCCGAATCTGGTCGATCTCCCCTTTGGCGATCGACAGCCATTTGTGCAAGGCGCGGCGTTCCTCGGAATCGGCCGGGCGGGTCGCGCCGGGCATCAGTCCCCGCAATTCGGGATCGTCGGCGATCTGCGACAGCGTGCGGATCCGCTGCGTCAGATCGTCGTTCAGCGAATACGCCAGAATCTTCGCCGAGACGGCGTCGCTCTCCAGCGCCCGTTCGGCGATGTTCCTCTCTGCCGTCGCCGCGGCGCTCCGCACGGCCATCACCGCCAGCGGAAACAACGCCAGAAGCAGGACGCCAGGGAGCACGATCCCCAGCCAGATCAAGGGGCGCAGCGACCGCTGCCGGGCGCGCGCCGCCAGCGCGTCGGCCACCTCGGTCGCGCTGCGGAAACGGGCGGCGGGGTTGGCCGCCAGACAGCGATCGACGATCTCCGCCAGCCGCGCATCGACGCCGCGCCGCGCGCGGTGCCCGGAGGGGCGCGGCCCCTGCTCGACGAGGCGCCGATACGCCGCCAGTTTCTCTTCAAGCGGACCGGTTTCCTGGAGGTGGCGTTCGTGCTCGGGAGTTCGAAAGGGAGGTTCGCCGCAGAGCATGTGATACAGCAGAGCCCCCAGGGCATAGACGTCCCAGCGGGGATCGGGAACCGCCGCCAGGTCGGCCTGCTCGGGGGCCATATAATAGAGTGTCCCCAGCGCCGGACTTTGTTCGTGCGACAGCCGGGCCTGGCCAAAGTCGGCCAGCCGCGGCGCCCAGTCCCCGTCCAGCAGCACATTCGCCGGCTTCACGTCGCAGTGGAGGATTCCCTGCTGGTGCGCATGCCCCAGGGCGCGATTGACCGCGGTGGCGATACGGACCGCCTCCTCCACCGGCAGCGTCCCCTGTTCCAGCAGGCGGGAGAGCGAGCCATTTTGCAGATATTCCATCACATAATACGGAGGGTCCGCGTCCCACCCCACCTGCAACAGACCGACGATGTCGCGCGACGTGTAAAGCGCCGCCAGCTTCTCGACCTCGCGATTGAGGAGCGACCAGTCGATCCCCCGCCGATGGCTGTAAAACTTGATCGCCACCTGCTTCCCCGTATTCCGCTCGGCAGCCAGCCACACCGTGCCGAACGCCCCGTTCCCCAGCGGCCGCTCGACGTCATACCCGGGGACCGACGCGGGGGGGGTGACCCGCGGCTGACTGAGGGCCGCGGCGCGGCCCTGCTCCGCCGGTCCCTGGACCACCGTCTGACTCAGGTCGGCATCGGCCGCACGCGCGGGATGGGATGAGGCATTCATGGACTCCATGATATCAGGCCAGCCGGGCCTTCGGGAATCGGCAGAGCGCCGGGACTCCCTGACGGGTGTTCTGGAGGGAGGTTTGTCCTCCCGGAGCGCGAATAGGATTGCTCACGCCGAGACGCGGAGGACGCGGAGAAGATCGGGCCGTGGTCGGCCAAACCATTCCATACTGATTGCTGTCGATGGTTTAACTTCTCAGCTCCATCGAACCCAACGCCACCTCCTTCTCCGCGACCTCCGCGTCTCCGCGTGAGGCATTTTCGTGCAACTGCGGCCAACTGGGAATTGATCAGAAGCTCACAGCGCGGCCGATGGCCGCCACCAAAAAGTGCCCTCACCGCTTCAACCGCTCTTTCAGCCGATCAAGCGTCCGTTTGGCCCAGATGAATTCCGTGGCGAGAATCGCCAGTCCCAGCGGAATGACGATGAATGCCGGACCGGGAGTGACGATCATCACGACTCCGACCAGAAGGACGCTCATTCCCAGAATGAACACCAGGACGCGGCGCACGAGCCTGAGGGCCCCCACCGGATTCTCCAGCGGTTCCGGGGGCACAGCCTCTCCCGCAGGGGCGGGGTCGGGCGCTGCAAGCGGCGGCAGGAAGGGACGTTTCACAGTACGCAATTCGCTTTGGCCGGTGAGTTCTTGAATCGACGAATCGATCCCCACCCGGAAGTATAGCGTTCCGGCCGTAGCCAACGCAGCTTGCGTCGGACTCGGACGCTGGAGGGATCCCGCACGAACCGGATCGCGGGGCCATCGCTGGCAAGCTTGTCTGCGAGGCGGCGGTAACGTTTCGAGCTCGCGGCGCAATGGACGTTTGACCTTTGGTGATCGCTCTGACCCCGGCACCCGATCCGGATCGGGCGATCAAGTTTGCAAACTCAGACAGCGGACGGCACAATACTGTATCGTTGTTCACACTACGAGGGATGCGATGTCGCTGGACAGTTTTCATCCGATCATCAAGCGCTGGTTTGCCAGCCGGTTTCAGGAACCGACCGAGCCTCAGCGCCGCGGCTGGCCGGAGATTGCCGCCGGGCACGATACGCTGATCGCCGCCCCCACCGGCAGCGGCAAGACGCTTACCGCGTTTCTCGCGGCGATCGATCGATTGCTGAAACTGGGAATCGAAGGGATCCTCCCCGAAACGCTCCGCGTGATCTACATCTCCCCCCTGCGGGCGCTCTCCAACGACATGCACCGCAATCTGGAAGTTCCGCTGGCGGAGATTTCCGCGCTGGCGGCAGAGGGGGGCTTGGAAATTCCGCCGATCCGTGCGGGCTTGCGCACGGGGGACACCTCCGCCTCGAAACGCGCGGCACTCATCAAGCATCCGCCGCATATTCTGGTGACGACCCCCGAATCGCTGTACCTGCTCCTGACGAGCGTCCGCGGGCGCGAGCGATTGCGAACGGTCGAGACGGTGATCGTCGACGAAATCCACGCCCTCGTCCGGGACAAACGAGGTTCGCATCTGGCCTTGTCCCTCGAACGACTGGCGGCGCTCACCTCCGGCCGCGTGCAGCGGATTGGACTTTCGGCGACGCAGCGCCCGATGGAAGAGATCGCGGCGTTTCTGGTCGGCTCTCCCGCGACCTCCACGCCAATGGACCAGTCCCCTGAGCCTCGTCCCTGCCGGATCATCGACGCCGGGCACCAGCGCGATCTCGACCTGGACGTGGAAATTCCCCCCAGCGAACTGGGGGCAGTCTGCATGCACGAGCAATGGGCCGAGGTCAACGCCCGGCTCTGTGAACTGATCAATGCCCACAAGAGCACGCTGGTTTTCGTCAATACCCGCAGGATGGCGGAACGGGTCACGCACCAGTTGACGCAGATTCTGGGAGAAGAGGCGGTCAGCAGCCATCACGGATCGCTTGCCGCGCCGCACCGGCACGATACGGAACAGCGGCTCAAATCGGGCCGGTTGAAGGCGGTCGTGGCCACGGCGTCGCTGGAGCTGGGGCTGGACATCGGGCATATCGATCTGGTGATTCAGCTCGGTTCGTCCAAGTCGATCGCCACGTTTTTGCAGCGCGTCGGACGGTCGGGGCATGCGCTGGGGCTGGTTCCCAAGGGACGGCTGTTTGCCCTGACTCGCGATGAGCTGGTGGAATCGCTGGCGCTGGTGCGGGCGATTCGAGCCGGACGACTGGATGCGATTCCGATTCCAGTGGCGCCGCTCGACATCCTGGCGCAGCAGATCGTCGCTGAGGTTTCCAGCGGCGACTGGTGTACCGAC